>NZ_RZPH01000499.1:0-4255 GCF_004022825.1 Mesorhizobium sp. M7A.F.Ca.CA.004.04.2.1 | reverse complement strand
GGATGCGGGCAATGAGCTCACGCGGGTTGAACGGCTTGCCGAGATAGTCGTCGGCGCCGAGTTCCAGGCCGATGATGCGGTCGACATCTTCCTTCAGCGCGGTCAGCAGGATGATCGGGGTGTGCGGCTTGCGGTCGCGCAAGCCGCGGCAGATATCGAGCCCCGAGCCGTCCGGCAGCATCACGTCGAGCACGATCAGGTCGAATTGGCCTGAGCCAAGCCGTTGCTCGCATTCGCGCCGGTCCGCCGCCGCCGTGACGCGAAAGCCCTGGCTGTCGAGATAACGCTGGAGAAGCGTCCTGATCTCGCGGTCGTCGTCAACGACGAGGATATGGGGTTGTGACTGCATCAATCGTGCCCTTGCCTTGGCCACGATTATAGGAGGAGCCGCGCCCGAGCGGCATGGAAAATTGCAACCGAACGTTTCCGGGGGCCCGAGGGAAACATTCGGAAACAAATTGCCCTTTTGCGGAAACCTTCGGCAACACGCCGACGCGAAGCGGACAAAGACGCTTCCTATCCTCTGAACTGTCCGAAGCATGAGAGAAAGGAACATCTTTATGCGAAGCAGACTTCTTGCGCTCGGCCTGTTTTCCGTCGCCGCAATTCACCCCGCGCTGGCAGCGCAGCCAGATCCCGGCGCCGGACCAGGCGAGCCGCCACCTGTCGTGGCCATGCAGGACGGCCCAGATCACGGCCCGATGGCTGGACCCGGCCCGCATGAACCGATGCGGCCTGGTTCGCAGGGTTTCGGCCCACAGGGCTTTGGCCCCCGCCGCATGGGTCCGCCGCCGGAGTTCATGCTGGCCGCCCGGCTCGCCGCGCTGGAGACCCGCGTCGGCATCCGCACCGAACAACTCGACGCCTGGCGCGACTACACCAGCGCGCTGCAGGCGGTGCTTTCGCCGCCTCGACCCAACCACGGGCGGCCCGGTAGTGCTGAAGCGAAGGGTCCCGACGCGGCGGGTCCCGGCGGCAAGCCTGATCCTTTCGCGTTCCAGGAAAAGCTGGCCGACGATGTCACCGCCCGCGCGGTTTCGGCCGGTAAACTGAAGGACGCGATCGCGGAACTGCGTGCCAAGCTGACGCCCGAACAACTCGAAGTCCTCGCTTCGGCGGAACGCCCCCATGGATCACCCCCCGGTCCCTGGGGCGGGCCGCCGAACGATGCAGCCGGCCCCAGAGGCCTGCCCAACGATGGCAGGCAGCTCTCGCCCCAGCCCGGGAACGACTGACAACTCTGACCGACTGCACCGGCCGGCCCGGTACCCAACCCGTTCTCGGGCCGGCCGGTTCTCCGGGGGATGGCGGGCGTATCTCCGCCATCCCTCGTTTCAATCACGTCCAGTTCGAATGACGCCAATTCGAACCATGCAATGGAAGCACGACAATGTGGGAAGCCATGATCATGCTGCGGCTGCTCGCGTCCGCCAGCCCGAGGCTCTCGTTCGGTCCTGCCGGGCGCGATATGCCGCTGGCCCTCCCGGTCGACACGCTGAAGGGCGCGATCCGCCTGCGCTTCGCCGCCTGGCGGCTGTCGCTTCCGCTCTCGCAGCCGCTCGACAACCATGGACATCATGACCGCAAGATCGCGTGAACTCCGGCAAGGCGCTTGGCATGTCCTCGCTGATCGGCATAATGATGTTGGTGGGCATCGAGGCCAGCTACTCGACTTTCGAGCAGCTCCGGCCGCCGAGAAGGAGCGCGACATGAGCCGCTTCCAAGCATTGCTCGTCGCCGCCCGCCGACGGGTGCGGCCTATCATCATATGGATCGGCATGCCCCTCGACCAGGCGGTCCATTGCCAACGCGTACACAACTCCAGGGAAAGATCCAGGCCATGATTTCCAAGCCTAGCCAGCCTCGTTTTTCGGCACGCCATCTGGCGCCCTGGGCCGCGATGTTCGCCGCTACCTTTCTGCTGGCGTCCTGCTCGCAGGAGGGCAGCGCCCCCGCCGGCATGGGCGCGCCCGGCAAACCGGAAGTCGGCGTCGTCACCTTGCATCCGCAATCGGTGGCGATCACCGCCGAACTGTCGGGGCGCACGGCGGCTTCGCTGGTTGCCGAGGTGCGCCCGCAAGTGAACGGCATCATCCAGCAGCGCCTGTTCAAAGAGGGCAGCGAAGTTGCTGCGGGACAGCCGCTCTACCTGATCGATCCGGCAAGCTACAAGGCAGCCTATGACAGCGCGGTCGCCGCCCAGCAGAAGGCGCAAGCGGCGGTGCCGACTGCGCAGGCCAAGTTCGACCGTTATGCAGGGCTTTTGAAACAGAACGTTGTTTCCAAACAGGATTATGACGATGCCGCCGCCACGCTGGCGCAGGCGCAAGCCGATGTCGCCTCGGCCAAGGCCAGCGCCGAGACGGCGCGCATCAGTCTCGACCGCACCTCGATCACGGCGCCGATCGCCGGCCGCATCGACAAGTCCACGCTGACGCCCGGCGCGTTGGTGACCGCCAACCAGGACACTGTGCTGACCACCATCCGTGCCCTCGATCCGATCAATGTCGACGTCACGCAATCGAGCACCAACCTGCTCAATCTGCGCCAGGCGATCTCGGAAGGGCGGCTGAAGTTCAGCGGCCCCAATGTCAGCGTCAAGCTGAAGCTCGAGAACGGCACCATCTACACGCAGACCGGCAAGCTGGAATTCGCCGGCGCCAATGTCGACCAGACCACCGGCACCTTCGCGCTCAGGGCCGAATTCCCCAATCCCGATCGCTTGCTGCTGCCCGGCATGTATGTGCGGGCGCTGGTCGAGGAGGGCGTTGCCCAGAACAGTTTCCTGGTGCCGCAGCGCGCCGTCAGCCGCAACACCAAGGGTGAGGCCACGGCCATGGTCATCAATGCGCAGGGCAAGGTCGAGACGCGGGTGCTCGCGGTGCGCAACAGCGTCGGCAACAACTGGCTGGTGGATTCGGGTGTCGGCGACGGTGATCGTGTCATTGTCGAGGGCATGCAGCTGGTGCGCCCCGGCGGCGATGCGACGGGCGTTGAGGTGACGATCGACGAGACGACCGGCGAGGTCAAGGATCGCGGGCAGGGCACGTCCGCCGCACCGGCCGCGTCCAACGCTGCCAAACCGGCGCCTGCCGCCGCGACCGGGAACTGAGGCGATGTCCGTATTCTTCATCAACCGGCCGATCTTCGCCTGGGTGATCGCCATCGTGATCATGCTGGGCGGGCTTCTGGCGCTCACCTCACTGCCGATCTCGCAATATCCGCAGATCGCGCCGACGACAGTCAACATCAGCGCCACCTATCCGGGCGCCGACGCGCAGACGGTCGAGAACTCGGTGACCAAGGTCATCGAGCAAGGCATGACCGGCATCGACAATCTGGACTACATGACGGCGACGTCGACCTCGACCGGTTCGGCCTCGATCACGCTGACCTTCACCACCGCAGCCGATCCCGACACCGCCCAGGTGCAGACGCAAAACAAGCTTCAGCTGGTGCAGTCGCAGCTGCCGCAGGTGGTGCAGAGCAATGGCATCACCGTCTCCAAATCCTCGACCGGCTTCCTTATGGTCATCGGCTTCGTCTCGACCGACGGCAAGATGAACTCGACCGATCTCGCCGACTATGTCGACGCCACCGTCAACGACACGCTGAAGCGCGTCGAAGGCGTCGGCTCGACGCAGCTGTTCGGCTCCGGCTATGCCATGCGCATCTGGCTCGATCCGGACCAGCTCGCCAAGTATGCCCTGATGCCGAGCGACGTGGCGACCGCCATCGAGGCGCAGAACACGCAGGTTTCTGCCGGCCAGCTCGGCGGCCTGCCGGCGCGCAAGGGCCAGCAGCTCAATGCCACGGTGACGGCCAAGAGCCGGCTGCAGACCGCCGAACAGTTCCGCAACATCATCCTGAAGAGCCAAACCGATGGCTCGCTGGTTCGCCTCAACGATGTCGCCACCGTCGAACTCGGCGCCGAAAGCTACACGACGCAGGCCAACTACAACGGCAAGCCCGCGGCCGGCGTGGCCGTCAATTTGGCGACCGGCGCCAACGCCATCAACACCGCCGAAGCGGTGCGCTCGACGATCGCCCGGCTGAGCTCGACCTTCCCGCAAGGCGTCGAGGTCGTCTATCCCTACGACACTTCGCCTTTCGTGCGGCTGTCGATAGAGGAAGTGGTCAAGACGCTGGCCGAGGCGATCGTGCTGGTGTTCCTGGTGATGTTCATCTTCCTGCAGAATCTGCGGGCCACCATCATCCCGACGATCGCCTCGGCCAGCGTCTTGACCACTTCCTC
>NZ_RZPH01000498.1:0-4256 GCF_004022825.1 Mesorhizobium sp. M7A.F.Ca.CA.004.04.2.1 | reverse complement strand
CGCCGACGCCATCCCCAATGCGACCTTTGCCGAGGTGATGCCGAAGGCCACCGACAAGGAGTGCCATTTCGCCGAAATTCGCGCCGCCATCGCGGACTTTCTCGACATGAATTTCAACAACCAGGACCAGTCATGACCTCGAAACCTCTCTCAGGCCCGGCCGCCATCGCCGCATTGCCGCGCGACCGGATGATCGCCGAATTCTCGCTCTGGTCGGCCAATCTCGCCAATTTCGAAAACGACTTGAAGCGCATCGAGCCCTATGTCGATCTTCATCATATCGATGTGGCGGACGGTCATTTCGCACCGTCCTTCCTGTTCTTCCCCGATCTCGTCGCCCGCATCGCAGGGCTGACGGCGAAACCCATCCATGTCCACCTGATGGTCGATGAAGCAATCGTCGAGGCGCAGACGCGCCAGTTCATCGAAGCCGGCGCCGACATGATCAGCGTCCATGCCGAGAATGGCGAAGCCGGATTGCGCGCCGTGCGGCTGGCGCGGGAGCTCGGCGCCGAGGCCGGCGTCGTACTCAGGCTGGAGACGCCTGTGGAAGCGGTGACGGCCTTCGTCCCGGAAGTCGCCTTCGTGACGCTTCTTGGAACCGCAATCGGCGTCAAGGGACAGAGCCTGTCGGACAAGGCCTGCGACAGGCTGGGCGCTGCCCGCGCCATCCTGAGAGAGGCCGGCCGCGAGGCGCAAGTGGTTCTGGCGGCCGATGGCGGCATCCGCCACGAGACCGTGCCGTTGCTGCGTGCCGCCGGGGCCGAAACCGTGGTTCTCGGTTCGCTCGCCTTCGGTGACAAGGATCTCGCCGGCCGCATCGGCTGGCTGCACGGCTTGAAGGTCGCGGCATGACATCAGAAGCCGCCCTTGCGATCGATCTTGGCGGGACGGAGCTTCGCGCCGCCTTGGTCGACCGCGACGGCAAGATCCTGGCATTCGCGGCGGTGCCGACGCAGGCGCTGGCCGGTCCCGATGTGGTGATCGGCCAGATCGAGGCGTTGGCGGCGACAGTCCATGCCGAGGCCCCGGCCCTTTCGGTCGTCGGCGTCGGCGTCGGTGCACCGGGGCCGCTCGATCCGCTGGCCGGCATCGCCGTCGGCCCGCCGACGCTCGCCGGCTGGCTGGACGTGCCGCTTGCCGACATCCTGGAACGGCGGCTCGGCCTGCCGGTGCGGCTGGAGAACGACGCCAATGCCGCGGCGCTCGGCGAATGGCGCTTCGGCGCCGGTCATGGCGCTCGCTCGCTGGTCTTTGTCACGGTTTCGACCGGCATCGGCGGCGGTGTCGTCGTCGACGGGCGCATCCTGCATGGCCGCCGTGGCCTTGCAGCCGAGATCGGTCACATGACCATCACCAATGAAGGCGAGCGCTGCGTATGCGGTGTCGTTGGCTGCTTCGAGGCCATCGCGTCGGGAACGGCACTTGGCCGCCGCGCCAGCGCCGCCACGGCAGCCGGAGACGGCTCTACCTTGCGACGCTTGTCAGCGGACGCGGAGGTGACCGGCCGCCATGTCGTCGAGGCGGCACGGCTGCAGGACGCTCTTGCCTCGGCCTTGCTGGAGGAGGAAGCGCGCTGGCTGGGCGTTGGCTTCACCAATCTCCTGCATCTCTATTCGCCCGATGTGCTGGTCGTCGGCGGTGGCATCGCCAATGGGCTCGATCTGATGCTGCCGACCATCGAGGCGACCATCAGGCAACGGGCCATGCGCGCCTATCGCGACGTGCCGGTCGTTCAGGCCCAGCTTGGCCGCCATGCCGGGCTCGTCGGCGCCGCCAGCCTTGTGCTGTTCGACGACGGGGGCACTTTGGCAGCCCGCATGCCTGTCGGCCCAAGCACGTTTCCGGACACGCCGCTGAGCAAGACCGGCACGGTCTGACGTTGCGACCTGCATGACAAAGGCCAGAGGCAGCACGCCTCCGGCCTTTTACGCATTGACCGCGCGTCATTACTCGGCGGGAACAACGTCCGCCGGCAGGCTATCGTCGGCCGTGCCCGCCAGCGCTCTGGCCAGCTTGGCCTTGTCGAGTTCGCCTTCCCAGCGAGCCACCACCAGCGTGGCGACAGCATTGCCGACGAAGTTGGTCAACGCCCGGCACTCCGACATGAAGCGGTCGACGCCGAGGATCAGCGCCATGCCGGCGACCGGCACCGCCGGAACCACCGACAGCGTCGCGGCAAGGGTGATGAAGCCGGCCCCGGTGATGCCGGCGGCACCCTTGGAGGAAAGCATGGCCACCAGCAGCAGCAGGATCTGGTCACCCATAGACAGGTGGATGTTGGTCGCCTGTGCGATGAACAGCGCCGCCAGCGTCATGTAGATGTTGGTGCCGTCGAGGTTGAAGGAATAGCCGGTTGGGATGACCAGGCCGACGACCGAGCGCTTGGCGCCGGCCTTCTCCATCTTTTCCATCAGCGAGGGCAGGGCGGCTTCCGATGAGGAGGTGCCCAGCACCAAAAGCAGCTCTTCCTTGATATAGCGGATCAGCGACAGGATGGAGAACCCGTTGTAGCGGCAGACCGCGCCAAGCACGACGAACACGAACAGGAACGACGTCACGTAGAAGGTGCCGACCAGCATAGCGAGATTGATCACCGCGCCGATGCCGTATTTGCCGATGGTGAAGGCCATCGCGCCGAAGGCACCAATGGGGGCCGCCTTCATCAGCACGCTGACCAGCTTGAAGATCGGTGTCGTCAGCGCCTGCAGGAAATTGAGCACGGGCGTGCCCTTGTCGCCGACCAACGCCAGCGCGATGCCGAACAGCACCGAGAAGAACAGCACCTGCAGGATGTCGCCGTCGGCGAAGGCGCCGACGATGGTCGACGGGATGATGTTCATCAGGAACCCGGTGACCGACTGGTCGTGCGCCTTGGCGGCGTAATTGCTGATGGTCGAGGCGTCGAGCGTCGCCGGGTCGATGTTGAAGCCGGCGCCCGGCTGCACGACATTGGCGACGACAAGGCCGATGATCAGAGCCAGCGTCGAAAAGGTGAGAAAATAGAGCATCGCCTTGCCGGCGACACGCCCGACCTTCTGCAGGTCGCTCATGCCGGCAATGCCCGTAGTCACGGTCAGGAAAATGACGGGGGCGATGATCATCTTGACCAGCTTGATGAAGGCGTCGCCGAGCGGCTTCATGCTCTCGCCGACCGACGGATAGAAATGGCCGAGCAGGATGCCGACGGTGATCGCGACGAGCACCTGCACGTAGAGTTGGGCATAGAAAGGCTTGCGCTGCGCGGAAGACGCGCCTGAATGGTCTGCGATGTGCATCGAACTCTCCCTGGCCGGATGGGGCGGAGCGCCCTGCGTGACTTCTCCCATCGCGGCGCTCCGGTCGCACGCCGCTGCCAGGGAGTTTTGCAAGCGCTGTGCCAGTTCGCGGAAAGGCCGGAACCACGGGATTTCCGCCTTTGTCTGACGTCATGCGGCCAAAGCCTGTGCGGATTTCCGCACAGGCAGTGTTTGCCTGGGCGGATTTTCGCATTACACTGGCCGAAAGGCCGCGAGCAAAGGGGAGAGGGCAGACGCCGCAAGCAGGCACCGATAGCGGATCCCCCGGATTTGCCGGCCGTGGATTGCTGCGCGAGGCCGTGGCGCGGCTGCGCGATGGCCGCTGGGTTGCCGTGGTCGTCGCTCTTGCCTTTCTGGCCGGCGTGATTGCCATTGCCGGGCGCATCGCCTCCGGCCAGGCGGCCGATAATCTGCGCGAGACGGCACTCGCCGCACTGCCGCTGGCGGCGGGAACCCTGACCGGCGAAATCGAAAAGCAGCGCCTGGTTCCACTGGTGTTGGCCAGAGACGATGCGGTGCGCGGCGCTCTGCGCCGGGCCGGAAAAATGAAAGAAAAGGCCCTCAACGACAAGCTCAAGTCGATTGCCGGCGATGCCTCGGCATCCGCCATCTACATCATCGATACGGCAGGCATCGCCATATCAGCCAGCAATGCCGACGAACCGGCGAGCTTTGTCGGCATCGATTACAATTTTCGGCACTATTTCCAGGAAGCGATGAGCAAGGGTGCTGCCAGCCAATATGGCCTCGGCACAATCAGCGGCAGACCGGGGCTGTACCTTGCCAGCCGCGTCGACGATGGCGGCAAGCCGCTTGGCGTTGCGGTGCTGAAGGTCGAACTCGACGGCGTCGAAGCCAATTGGCGTTCCAGCGGTTTCCTTGTGTTCATCACTGATGAACGCGGCGTGGTGCTGGCTACCAGCCAGCCCGACTGGCGGTTCCGTGCGCTGGCGCCAC
>NZ_RZPH01000497.1:0-4256 GCF_004022825.1 Mesorhizobium sp. M7A.F.Ca.CA.004.04.2.1 | reverse complement strand
CTGTATGATGGCAATATAAAGGCAAATTTTGTGCGTTGCAATATCTTTGTTGCAGTGCACCATAAATTTCTTTTGGGCCGTTAACCAAGAGCCCAGATTCCAGCCTTTGCACGTTCTGGCTTGTGGACCTTCGCGCCTCCGGCTTTTATTAACAAAGCGTTAACTGCAAAATCGCCGCTCCGTGAGGTCCGCCAAGCGCATGCCGTCCGAATATTCCTTCCTCGATGTCGCCGTGCTCGACGCGGTCCGCCAGCGCTTTGCGGCAGGCGACGCGATCGCGATCCTGTCGGCGGATCTGGAGCAGGTGATCTGGGCCAACGGGCCAGGAGCCGCGATGTTCGGTTATCCCGACATCGAGGCGATCATCGGCGCCTCGGCGCAGTTGCCCGTGATCGCCAGGCGCCAGATCATGGCGACCAGCGGATTTCCCGAGATTGGCAGTGACCGCGCCATCATGGTGCGGCTGGCGACCGGCATGACCAGCCGCGCCGTCGGCTTCCTGGCCAGTGCGGTGACCATGCCGGACGCCGAAAAGGCGATCATGCTGGCAGTGCCGGCGGCTCAGACCGGGTCACGCAGTGCCGGCGAAATCGCCGCGCGCGCCATTAGCGGCCTCACCGAGGATGGTCATTTCATCGCCTTTGTCGATGCCGGGGGCAACGTCGAGGCGGCCTCGGAAGGATTTTCGGCACTGGGCATCCTGCCGGAGACGCTGGCGGCACTGGTTGCCGACGTCGCAGCCGAGAGCGACCGCATCGTCAAGCGCCTTGTCCCCGGCGGCACGGCCTCCTACCCGGCAGGGCTGGCAAGATTGACCGAGGAGCGGCATCTGCTGGTGGTGATCGACGAGGACCAGCTCGACGACACAGCCCCTGCGGGCGAACATCCTACGCAAACCATTGCCGAGACGGCACCTGCTGGCGACGCGGCTTCCCAGCCGGAACAGGGCCGCGAGGCACCGACCGACGAACCGAGCGCCTCGCAGCCGGCCGGCGACATCGCCGCATCGCAGCATGAGATCGCCGATGCGATCGGGCAGGCGCCGACGGCGGCTAACAGCGATCAGCCGGCAGCAGAGCGCATGCCCGCGCAGCACGACCATTGGTACTTCAACGCCGGCGAGGACGGAGGGCAACAGGCGCCGCGACCTGCCGCGTCCGGACCTGAAGCGCCTCAAGAGCCGGCCGCCCTGGAAGTCCAGTCCACGGCCACGCCGACGACCGTCTCGGCGATAGACCGCGCCGCGGCGCCGGTGCGCTTCGTCTGGCGCACCGATGCCGAAGGCAAGTTCAGCGCGCTGTCGCCGGAATTCGCCGACATCGTCGGCAAGCCGGCGGCCGACGTGATCGGCCGCCGCTTCCGGGATGTCGCCGCTACATTCGGCCTCGACCCCTCCGGCGAGATATCAGGGCTCCTCGAACGGCGCGATACCTGGTCCGGGCGCTCCGTGCTGTGGCCGGTCGTCGGCACCGATCTGAAGATACCGGTCGACCTGGCGGCGCTGCCTGTCTATGGCCGCAGCCGCGCCTTCGAGGGTTTCCGCGGCTTCGGCGTCGCCCGCGCCAGCGACGCGGTCGTCGATCCGGAGGCCATCGGCATGGCGCTGGTGCCCAATAGCCAGGCGCCGGCAACGCCGGAACCGCAAGTCATCCAACCCGCGCCCGAACAGCCGAACGCCGAAGAGCCCAAGACCGAGGACACGCAGGCATCGGATCCGTTCAAGGGCGAGGTGCCGGCGTTGACCATCGTGCCGAAACAGGAGCGGCGCTTTGCCGATAAGGTGATCCGGCTCGCCGAACATCGCCAGCCTGCCAACGACAAGGGCCTGTCGACCCTGGAACGCAGCGCGTTCCGCGAAATCGGCGAGCGGCTGAAGAAGGATAGCGCTCCGGTCGGGCCGCCAGAGACCGAGACTGTGGAGGCATCGGCAGCGGAGACCGAGGCTCCGGTCAATGCGTCCGACGACCCGATGCGCACCGACGGCATCCCTGCGTCAGGGCCAGAGAACGAACCGGTCGAGGCATCCGATGTCGATGCCGAAGACGACCGGGATCTGGCACGGCTTGACGGTCACGCGGACGAAGCCCCTCGTGACGCCCGCTCGGGGGTGAATGTGACGGGCTCGTTGCTCGACTATGCCGGCCAAGATGACGAACGTGGCCCCGTGGCGGCGGAACCAGAGAACACAGCTGCCGTTTCGCCCGGCGAAGAGCCTGAATCCACTGACGCGACACATGATGGCCTCGATGACGACAGCATGACGTCGGCGGATTTTCGCGATGCCGAAGACAATGAGGATTGGGCGCAGCCCGACGAGGAAGCCGCGTCGCCCGACGAGCAGACGGTTGGCGAGGAAACCGCAGGCGTCTCTGCGGAAATACCCCTCGAGCGCCCTCGCCTGCAGGTTCCGCCGCTCAAGGCCGAAGGGTTCGTGCCGTCGGCGTTTTCCGCCGGAGATGAACACAAGGCTCCGGACACGTCGCTGCTCGGCAAGCTGCCCGTGCCGCTGCTCATCCATTCCGGGGACCGGTTGCACTATGCGAATGAGGAATTCCTCAGCCTGACGGGTTACGAGGCGCTTGACGATCTGGCGGATGCCGGCGGCCTCGGCGCGTTGTTTGCCGACCCCTATGCCGACGACGGCGTTTCCGACGGCACCGATCGCGCGCTGCGGCTGAAAACGCGTGACGGACAGGAATTCCCGATCGAGGCCATTTTGCGCTCGGTCCCCTGGCGCGACGGCAAGGCGCTGATGCTGGTCGTGCGACGCTCCGGCGAGGATGATGCGCCGGCGAGCCTGCATGTGGTTGGCGACGAGCAGACGCAGCCGGATATTTCCGAACTCAAGGCGCGCATCGCCGAGATGCGCACCATTATCGACACCGCCACCGACGGCGTCGTGTTGATCGGCCGTGACGGCACCATCCGATCGATTAGCCGGCCTGCGGAAGCGCTGTTCGGCTTCGACAGCGACGATGTGACCGGCAAGCCGTTCGCCTCGCTGTTTGCGATCGAAAGCCAGCGCGCGGCGCGCGACTATCTCAACGGACTGTCCGAACCCGGCGTGGCGAGTGTCATGAACGACGGCCGCGAGGTGATCGGGCGCGAGTCGCAAGGACGCTTCATTCCGCTGTTCATGACCATCGGCCGGCTGCCCAACGACAGCGGCTTCTGCGCCGTCGTTCGCGACATCACGCAGTGGAAGCGGGCCGAAGAGGACTTGACGCAGGCACGTGCGGTGGCCGAGCGCGCGTCCTCGCAGAAGACCGATTTCCTGGCCCGCATCAGCCACGAGATCCGCACCCCGCTCAATGCCATCATCGGTTTTTCGGAATTGATGGTCGACGAGAAGTTCGGACCTGTCGCCAACGACCGCTACCGCGACTATCTGCGCGATATCAACCGCTCGGGCAATCATGTGCTCGACCTGGTCAACGACCTGCTCGACATCTCCAAGATCGAGGCTGGCCAGCAGGAGATGGCCTATGAGGCGGTGTCGCTCAACGACACGCTGGCCGAGACGGTGGCGATGATGCAGCCGCAGGCCAACCGCGAACGGGTCATCATCCGCTCCAGCTTCGCTTCGCGGCTGCCGGAAGTGGTGGCCGACCTGCGCAGCGTGCGCCAGATCGCGCTCAACATCCTGTCGAATGCCATCCGTTACACTCAGGCCGGCGGCCAGGTGATCGTCTCGACCGCCTATGAGACCTCGGGCGACGTCGTCATGCGGGTGCGCGACACCGGCATCGGCATGAGCCATGCCGAGATCGAGCAGGCGCTGAAGCCGTTCAAGCAGATCAACGCGCTGAAGCGCGGACGCGGCGACGGGACCGGGCTTGGACTGCCGTTGACCAAAGCGATGGTGGAAGCCAACCGTGCCCGGTTCACCATCAATTCGACACCGGGCGAAGGCACTCTGGTCGAGGTCGCTTTTCCGTCGACCCGTGTGCTCGCGGAATAGGTCAGCCCTCTCCGCGGTTCGGTCCCGATAAAAAGAAAAGGCGCCCAAAGGACGCCTTAAGAGATGGGATTGCTGTCACAACGGGGGCTTGAGCGAATTCGGATCCTCGGGGCTGAGGAACGGGATTTCTCCCTCAAGTTACCTGCGACTATCGACGCCGGACCTTAACAACTCCTTACCGGGGCTCCGGAAAATTTACGAATGTGTACCACTCATGAAATCTAGGTAAATTCTAGCGTGATATTTCGTTAACCATGCTGGAAAGGCCTTTTTCACCCATCTCGTTGCCTCCAAC
>NZ_RZPH01000496.1:0-4277 GCF_004022825.1 Mesorhizobium sp. M7A.F.Ca.CA.004.04.2.1 | reverse complement strand
CGCCGGCGATGCTCGAGGCCAGCACGAGGCCGACCGTCGCCAGCGCGCCGACCTCGCGGCCGACGATGACGAAACCGGCGATTTCCAGCAGCGGAAGCGCGAGGAGAAAGAAGGGAAGCAGCGAAATGCGCAAGTCTTGCCAACCTTTTTCGATTGTTATGATCGTTTCGATTGTTTTGGCCGCCAGCGAGCAATCGCCGCTGGCACTGAGGCTGTTAGATAGGTATGCCTGCCTTTGATTTGAATGATTGCGCCTTGCGTTCTATATGCTTTGAATGTTGAACGCTATGCGACCGTGGCCATTGGGCCTGACGGTCCGGCCACAGGGCAGGGATTGATTGGCGGAAGATATGGGATTCTTCGACTTCGGCACGATTTTCTTCCTGATTGCGGCGGTGGTCATCTTTTTCCAGCTGCGCAATGTGCTGGGCCGCCGCACCGGCAGCGAACGGCCGCCCTTCGATCCCTATTCGGCGGCTCGCACCGGCGACAAGGATGCCGCCCAGAAATCCGAAAACGTCGTCTCGCTGCCGCGCAAGCGCGCGCCAGGCGAGCCGGCTCCCGACACCTATGCCGCGATCGACGCTTTCGCCAAGCCCGACACCGACCTCAACAAGGGCCTGCGCACGATCAAGGACAATGATCCGTCCTTCGAGCCGAAGGGTTTCGTCGACGGCGCCAAGATGGCTTACGAGATGATCGTCATGGCCTATGCCGACGGCGATCGCAAAACGCTGAAGAACCTGTTGTCGCGCGAGGTCTATGACGGTTTTGTCGCCGCCATCGGCGAGCGCGAGGCCAAGGCGGAAAAGATCCAGTCCTCCTTCGTCGGCATCGACAAGGCCGACATCGTCTCGGCCGAGATGAAGGGCGGCGAGGCGCATGTCACGCTGCGCATCATCAGCGAGCTGATTTCGGCGACCCGCGACAAGGCAGGCGCGGTCATCGACGGCGACCCGGAAACCGTCGCCGAGGTCAAGGATGTCTGGACCTTCGCCCGCGACACGCGCTCGCGCGATCCGAACTGGAAGCTCGTCGCCACCGAGGAAGAAGACTAGTTCGGAAACACGCGGCGAGGCTCCGGTGTCGCTATCGCCTCTTTTTGTCGAGAAAGCCTTTGGCGACCTGCCCGGCTGGGACGATGACGACCATCTGGCGGCCTTCGCCGCCTTTCGCCGCTCGGCCTTCCATGTGCTGACCAAACCCTATCGCAGCGGTGCGCTCGGCGTCGACTTCCAAGCTTTTGCCGATGCCTACGCGGAGGCGCGGACCGTTTCGCCGGCGAATCGGTCGCCGGTTTTGGCCCGCGGGGAAGCCCGCGCCTTCTTCGAGCGCCATTTTGCCCCGGCGCTTGTCCCTGCCGAACATGGCGGCGCCGGGCTCGTCACCGGCTTCTATGAACCGCAAGTCGAGGCGTCACCGGTGCGCACGGACCGATTTTCGGTGCCGTTGCTGTCGCGCCCGGCCGATCTCGTCGATATCGACGACGGAAACCGGCCGCCCGGCCTGGATCCCTACCTCGCTTTCGCGCGCCAGACGCCGAACGGGCCGGTCGAGTATCCCGACCGTGGCGAGATCGAGCGCGGCGCGCTCGACGGCAAGGGCCTGGAAATCGCCTGGCTGGCCGACAAGGTCGATGCCTTCTTCATTCACGTGCAAGGTGCCGCACGCCTCGCCATGACCGACGGCCGGCTTGTCCGCGTCACCTATGCCGCCAAATCCGGCCAGCGCTTCACCGGGCCCGGCAAGATCCTGAGCGAGATTGGCGAGATCCCGCTGGCGGAGGTGACGATGCAGTCGATCCGCGCCTGGTTCAAGGCGCATCCGGACCGCGTCGACGAGATACTGCGTCAGAACCGCTCCTACATCTTCTTTCGCGAGGCCGATGTCGAGGACGCAACCCTTGGCCCGATCGCCGCCGCCAAGGTGCCGCTGACGCCGGGCCGCTCGATCGCCGTCGACCGCCTGCTGCATACATTCGGCACGCCCTTTTACATCGACGCGCCGACGCTCACTGCTTTCGACGCAAAACCGTTCCGCCGCCTGATGATCGCGCAGGACACCGGCTCCGCCATCACCGGACCGGCGCGGGGCGACCTGTTCGCCGGATCGGGCGATGCCGCGGGCGAGATCGCCGGCGTGATCCGCAATGCCGCGGATTTTTATGCGCTGGTGCCGCGCGCGCTCGTTGCGGGTGCGGTCCGATGACCCGGCGCCCGGACAAGCTCAGCGAGGATGACCGGGTTCTGTGGAACCTGGTGGCGCGCACGGCCAAGCCGCTGAAGGGCAAATTTGCCGTCGACATCCCCGACATTGCCGCCGAGGCCAGGCCAAATCAGCCGCAGCCGGCGCTGGCCTCTGCCAACGCCGCAGGGACCGCAAAGCCGAAGGCTCAGCAAGTCACGCACCGCCTCGACGAGCCGACGCTGGACAAATTATCGAAAGGCCGGCTGCCGATCGAGGGCCGTGTCGACCTGCACGGCATGACCCAGGACGAGGCTTATTCGCTGCTGTTTTCGTTCCTGCACCGGGCGCATGCCGGCGGCGTCCGCTATGTCCTGGTCATCACCGGCAAGGGCTCGTCCTCCGGCGGCGATGGGGTGTTGCGTCGCGCCGTGCCGGCCTGGCTGTCGACGCCCGCCTTCCGGCCGCTCGTCTCCAGCCACGACCATGCCGCCCGCAACCATGGCGGTTCGGGTGCGCTCTATATCCGCCTGCGGCGGGCGCGCCTGTGAGGAGTTCTATCATGAGGGCGGGGACATGACCCCGTTCGGAGAGAAGCTGCGCACGCTACGAGGCGAACGCGGTGTCCGCCAGAAGGACATGGCGGCGGCGATCGGCGTCAGCGCCGCCTACCTGTCGGCGCTCGAACATGGCAGGCGCGGTGCCCCGACCTGGACGCTGATCCAGAAGATCATCGGCTATTTCAACATCATCTGGGACGATGCCGAGGAACTGGCGCGGCTGGCCGAGGCCTCGCACCCGCGTGTAAAAATCGACACGTCGGGTCTTTCCCCCGCTGCCACCGAGCTTGCCAATCTGCTGGCCGAAAACATCGAGAAACTCGACGAGGCCGAGCTTCGCCGCATCACTGCATTGATCCGCGCGGCGTTGAACCAGCGGCCGTAGCCGACGATCCGAGCGTGATGCAGGTTCGCCTGCCTCAGCAGGAAACTGCCCGCCGGCGGACCGCCAGCGGGCACAGTGGTGAGATCATTTCTTGCCGGCCGTGCCGCCATTTCCGCCCCGGCCGTGATCGCCATTGCCGCCATGGCCATTGTTTCCACCCCCCAGGCAGCCCGACGCCCCGGCATCACCGCAACAGCGGCCGGCCCAGAGGTCGTTGAGGTTGGTTTTGGAACAGCTGGTGGTCTGCTCGGCCATGGCGGATCCGGCCATGCTCGACACCGCGAGAGCGGCAAGAAGGGTGTTTCGCAGAAAAGCAGTCATCTGAAGTCTCCATGGTTGGTTTCGGTTCACGGCTGTGTGTCGCTGGCCGAAGCGAAATGGTTCACGGAGAAATGCGAAAATTCATTGGGGGGCGGTCGCGGTGGGAAATATTGGCAGACGTCGCGCTGCCCCTCATCCGCCTGCCGGCACCTTCTCCCCGTATAGTGACGGGGAGAAGGTGCAGCCGCGCGGTTGGCGCTTACGACGTTGATGATTGGCGAAAGCGACGATGAAGGCGTCTTTCTCCCCGTCCCTATACGGGGAGAAATGTCCGGCAGGACAATGAGGGGCGGCGGCGACCTATGATGTGAAAGCAGCTAAAGCGCGCCACAAGAACGCGACGTGCCGGGATGGGCGTACCAAAACCTACTGAACCGCGCCGACCAGAACTTGCTGGCCACCGCGGATCGAGACCCAGCGGCCGGTGTTGTCGATCGCCTGCCGCTTGAGGAAGCGGTAACCGGTCGCGTCCCATGGCTTGACCTTGTCGGTCAGATTGTCGAGCACATAGTCGCCCTCGTCGGTGCGCACCGTCAGCACGGCGTGGCCCTCGCCGTCGGGCTTGCGCACGACGGTGATCAGCAGATCGGCAAGCGATATGCTCATGCGTGAAAGCTGGCGCCGCTTTTCCAGCACATAGTCCTCGCAATCGCCGACGCCCTTGTCGGGATAGGCCCAGACCTCGTCCTTGCCGTAGATGTCCATGTCGCTCATCGGCTTGACGGCGGCATTGACCCTGGCAGTGACATTGAGGAGCTTGCGCATCAGCCCGTCGCTCATCGGAGCCGGCGCCAGATTGGTCGGGCGGATCGAGCACTCGCCCGGAT
>NZ_RZPH01000495.1:0-4278 GCF_004022825.1 Mesorhizobium sp. M7A.F.Ca.CA.004.04.2.1 | reverse complement strand
GGATGCGAATGGACGGCTTCCTGGGGACTGGAAATCCCGGCCTATTTCGCGCCGATGGAATTTGCCGAGAACACGACGCTGCGGCGCTCCAACGCCTTCGACATCGTCGGCGACGAGGCGCTGCAGGTGCGGCGCGCCGCCGGTCTCGTCGATATCTCGGCCTATTCGCGCTATGCGGTGGCGGGGCCAGGTGCGGAAGCCTGGCTCGACCGGCTGCTCGCCTGCAGGCTGCCGAAGCCGGGGCGGGCCGGCCTGGCGCCGATGCTCGGTCATGACGGACGGCTGAAGGGCGACCTCACCGTCTTCAACTGGGGCGGCGGCAGCTATTGGCTGATGGGCTCCTACTATCTCCGGGAATTCCACATGCGCTGGTTCGAGAGCCATGCGGCTGAAGGCGTCACCGTCGGCGACCTCTCCGACACGATGAGCGGCTTCCTGCTGACCGGGCCGAACGCGCGCAAAATACTGGAGCGAACGACGCATCAGGATGTGTCCGGCGCAGCGCTGCCGTTCATGGCCTGCGGCACATTCGACATCGGCATGGTGCAGGCACGTGTGGCGCGGCTGTCTATATCAGGCGAGCTCGGCTTCGAAATCAGTTGCCCCGTGACCATGCATGCCACTCTGCGCGACACGCTGCTGGGCGCTGGCGAGGATTTGGGCCTTGCCGAAATCGGCTACTATGCACTCAATGCGCTGCGGCTGGAGAAGAGCTTCGGCATCTGGTCGCGCGAATTCACGCAAGGCTATACGCCGGGCCAGACCGGTCTCGACCGCTTCATCGCTTTCGGCAAGAGCGACTTCATCGGCCGCGAAGCAGCGTCGAAACAGCGGGAGGCCGGCAGCGGCCAATGCCTGGTGACGCTGGAAATCGATGCGCTCGACGCCGATGCCAGCGGCTTCGAGCCGGTCTGGCATCAGGGCCGGCGTGTCGGCTTCGTCACCTCGGGCGGTTACGGTTATACGATCGGCAAGAGCCTGGCGCTGGCGCTGGTCGACCGCGATTTCGCGGGCGAGGGCACCGCGCTCTCCGTGCATGTCGTGGGGGAGGAACGGCCGGCGCATGTCGTCGCGGCCTCGCCCTATGATCCCCTGGGCAAGGCAATGCGGCAATGAGGAGGATTTCCGATGGTCGATGACGCGGCACGGGACGGCAGGCGCGAGCGCCGGCGTGGACGCACGGGCGAGGCCGGCAGCGAAAGCAGCCGCCGTCCCAATTACCATTCGCTGAAGAACCCGTTCCTGCCACAGCCGATCTTTTCTGATGATCAGGTGGCCGCGATTCACGAAACGGCGCTGCGGGTGCTGGAAGAGCTCGGCATCAAGGTGCTGCTGCCGCAGGCGCGTGAGCACTTCGCCAGCGCCGGCGCGCTGGTCGATCCGGACACCGACATGGTGCGCATCGGCCGCGACATGGTGACGGCGGCACTCGCCTCGGCGCCGAGATCGATCCACGCTCACGCCGGTTCGCGCGCCCGCGATCTGACGCTGGAGCTCGGCTCGATGACCTTCCTCGCCGGATGCGGGGCGCCGAACGTCACCGATCTCGAGCGCGGCCGGCGGCCGGGAACACTGGCGGATTTCGAGGATCTCATGCGGCTGGTGCAGCATTTCGACGTGCTGCATATGCTGGGGCCCTGCATCGAACCGCAGGATGTCGACAACCGCTTTCGCCACTATGCCGTCAACCGCGCGCAGCTGACGCTGTCGGACAAGCTCCCGTTCGTCTTCGCGCGCGGCACGCCGCAGGTCGAGGACGGGTTCGAGATGATTCGTCTGGCGCGCGGCCTGTCGCAGGACGAGTTTCTGGCAAATGCATATTGCTACACCGTCATCAACACCAACTCGCCGCGCCAGCTCGACATCCCGATGGCGCAAGGCATCATCGATTTCGCCCGCGCGGGCCAAATCTCCGTCATCACGCCGTTCTGCCTGGCTGGCGCGATGGCGCCGATCACGGTCGCCGGCGCGCTGACGCTGCAGCATGCCGAGGCGCTCGCCGGGCTGACGCTGGCGCAGATCGTGCGGCCCGGCGCACCGGTCGTCTATGGCTCGTTCTCCTCCAATGTCGACATGAAATCCGGCGCGCCGGCCTTCGGTACGCCCGAGCACGTCAAGGCGACGCTGGGCGCCGGTCAGCTGGCGCGCTTCACCGGACTGCCGTGGCGATCGGGCGGCGGCAGTGCCGCCAACATCTCAGACGCGCAGGCCGCGCACGAGACGCAGTTCGCGCTGTGGGGCTCGGTGCTGGCCGGGGCGACGATGTGCATCCATGCCGCCGGCTGGCTGGAGGGCGGCCTCAGTGTCTCCTTCGAGAAACTGATCACCGACATCGAGGCGCTGCAGACGGTGGCTGAACTTTGTGCCGCGACGCCCGGCGACACCGATACGATCGGCTTCGAGGCGATCGCCGAGGTGCAGCCGGGCGGCCACTTCTTCTCGGCCGGTCACACCATGGCGCGCTACCGCACCGCCTTCTACGAACCGCTGGTGGCCGACTGGTCGAATTTCGGCAACTGGACGCAAAGCGGCTCGAAGACAGCGAGCGAGCGCGCCACCGGTGTCTGGAGGCGGGTGCTTGCCGATTTCGCGCCGCCGGCAACGGCTGCCGCCACATCAGGCGTGCTGGATGAGTTTATCGCACGGCGCACGGCAGAGGGCGGAGCGGCGCCAGTGTCTTAAGGCCGGCTATCGCTGATCGCCCTGGTTGTGGCGCGATCCGGAACCTGCAGCGCCTCCCGCGCATTCAAGGTTGCGGCCGGTGCACTGCGGCACCGGTGTGCTGTTTGAGGGGAGACGACATCGGCGGCCCTGCTGCCACCATCAATCGCTGTCGCGCGCCACCAGTTCCAGCGGCCAGACTTCGCGGATGATCCGCGGCCCCTCCGGGCCGGCGAAGGCGGGAAGCGACGCCAGCAGCATTTCAGCAAGCCGTTGTCCCATTGGCTCCAGCGCCGGGCGGAAGGCGGTCAACGCCGGGGAAAAATAGCGGCAGAGCGGCGTGTCGACGATGACGGTTACCGCCATGTCCTGGCCCGGCCTGATGCCCATCTCGGCCAGCGACTTGCAGCCGCCCAGCGCCATTGCATCATTGTTGAAGATGATGGCGGTCGGCGGGGCCTTGGAGCGCATGACCTGGGGCGTCACCTTGTAGCCGCCGGCCTCGTTGATGAAGCCGGACGCGATCAGCTCCGGGTCGACCTCGATGCCGTGCCGCCGCAAGGCCTTGCGGTAGCCGGCGAGGAACAGATAGCCGAAATTGAGGTCGAGCGACGGGCGGATAGCGGCGATACGGCGGTGACCGCGCGCCACAAGGCGGTCGACGGCGTCGGCGCCGGCCTTCTCGAAATCGAGGTCGAGGGAAGGATAGGACTTGGCCCCGGAGCGACTGCGGCCGAGCGTGGCGAACGGAAAGCCGGCTTGCGTGAGATAGTCGATGCGCTCGTCCTCGCGCCGCGTCCAGGCCAGCAGCACGGCATCGGCGCGGCGCGTCTCGACGACACGGCGCAGGCGCTCCTGCTGGTAGTCGCCCGGCGCGCCCATGACCACGGTCAGGTCGAGCCCGCTTTCGGCAAGCCTGGCCTGCAGCCCGATCAGAAACGGAATGAAGAACGGCTCGCCATATTGCTGGTCGCCGGGATGCGGCTGCAGCATGAAGGCGATCGAACGGGTGGCGCCTTGCCTCAGGCTGCGGCCGGACTGGTTCGGCGAATAGTTCAGCGTCCTGGCCGCCTCGAGCACGCGCTGGCGCGTGTCGGCATTGACGTCGGCGCGGCCGTTCAGCGCCCGCGACACCGTGCCGATCGATATGTTCAAGTGACGGGCAAGGTCGTGAATGCTGGACGCCAAGAGACTGTTCTCCCCCTTGCTTGGCTAGCACCGGTAGCCGCTCAGGCCAAGGCGGTAAGACGAATTTCGCCAAGGGCCGATTGACATTCTACGCCTTCGGGTGTGTTCTCGTAAACGTTTACGGAAAAACGTTTACGGTCCTGCCGTGGATGCCGTGACGATCGGTCTGGAGGGACCGAGCGGAGGAGGAGCGCTGGATGATCGATGTCGTCCTGGTCGGCTGCGGAGCGATGAGCAAGGCCTGGCTCGATGCCATCAGGCAGATCCACGGGCTCACCCTTATCGGCCTAGTGGATCTCGATGCCGACAGGGCACGGGCGAGGGCGCGCGAATACGACCTCACCAATGCCGTCATCGGCAGCAATCTCGACGCCGTGCTCGACCAGACCAAACCGCAAGCAGTGTTCGACGTGGTGGTTCCAGCTGCAC
>NZ_RZPH01000494.1:0-4283 GCF_004022825.1 Mesorhizobium sp. M7A.F.Ca.CA.004.04.2.1 | reverse complement strand
TCCTGTTCCTGTGCGGCATGAATGCCGTGCGCTCGCCCATGGCGGAGCAACTGGCGCGCCGCATGCTGCCCGCCACCGTCTTTGTCGCTTCGGCAGGCGTTCGCGCCGGCGAGCGCGATCCATTCGTCGATGCGGTGCTTGCCGAAGACGGTCTCACGCTGGGCGGGCGTCACCCAAGGACGATGGACGATCTCGAGGACGACTATTTCGACCTCATCGTCACGCTGGCGCCGGAAGCGCACCACGCCGCACTTGAACTCACCCGCTCGCTCGCTGTCGAGGTCGAATACTGGCCGACGCCGGACCCGACCGACGCCAGCGGCACCCGCGAACAGATCATGGCTAGTTATCGCGACGTGCGCGAGCGGCTGAAGGTGCGCATAGGCCGACGTTTTCTGCTTCCAGGAGCAAAAAACGCGACGGATTAAGCGTGTTCACAAGCGGACGATTATCATATAGGTTCCGCCGAAATTCCGGCCAGGGTGCTGGAACTACCATCCAAGCAAAGGTATCGAATGCCGAAGGAAGAAGTCCTCGAGTTTCCGGGTGTCGTGACGGAATTGTTGCCGAACGCGATGTTCCGGGTAAAGCTCGAAAACGAACACGAAATCATCGCCCATACGGCCGGCCGCATGCGCAAGAACCGCATCCGCGTGCTGACCGGCGACAAGGTTCTGGTCGAGATGACGCCATACGACCTGACCAAGGGCCGCATCACCTATCGTTTCAAGTAAGCAAAGCCCGACTGGTCCGCGATGAGCATTTTGCAGAAGCTGGTGCTTGCCTCGGGTTCGCCGCGCCGGATCGAGCTCTTGCAGCAGGCCGGCATCGAGCCGGACCGCGTGCTGCCGGCCGATGTCGACGAAACGCCGTTGCGTGCCGAGCATCCGCGCTCGCTGGCCAAGCGGCTGTCGAGGGAAAAGGCCGAGAAGGCGTTCGCCTCGCTGCAGACCGAAGCCGACTACGCGCCAGGTTTCGTGCTGGCCGCCGACACGGTGGTTGCCGTCGGACGGCGCATCCTGCCCAAGGCGGAAACCCTCGACGACGCTGCCAACTGCCTCGGGCTGTTGTCGGGCCGTTCGCACCGGGTCTATTCCGGCATCTGCCTGATCACCCCGGGTGGCAAGCTGCGCCAACGGCTGGTCGAGACGCGGGTGCGTTTCAAGCGGCTGCCGCGCGAAGAGATTGACGCCTATGTCGCCTCGGGCGAATGGCGCGGCAAAGCGGGTGGTTACGCGGTCCAGGGCCTCGCCGGCGCCTTCGTCGTCAAGCTGGTCGGCTCCTACACCAATGTCGTCGGGCTGCCGCTCTATGAGACCGTCGCGCTGTTGAGCGGCGAAGGCTTCAAGGTGCATGGCGGCTGGCTGGCGGGACCCCGGCTGTGAATTCCGATCCCAAAGTCACGCCCTTGCGCCCGAAGCGCCCCTGCCCCGAATGCGGCAAGCCCTCGGCGCGCGACACCTTCCCGTTCTGCTCGACGCGCTGCAAGGACATCGACCTCAATCGCTGGCTGAAGGGCGCTTACGTCATCAAGGCTCGCGACGACGAGGAAGAAACGGACCCCGACGATTCGAAATGAGCCGGGCGCCCAGTGACCAGATCTGGTCGTGATCGAGCTCGGCTGATGTGTGCGGGCCGGCGGCGCAGCCGGCGATCGACTTGTCGTAAGTCGGCTGGTTGCCGAGATCCTGGACCGTGACCTTGACGTCGGGAAATTGCTTGTTGAAACCGGCAATCGTCGCCTTCAGCGATGAAGCCGCGACATTCCGGCTCCAGATGGTGATTTCGCCGGATTGCGCGAAGGCCGGGGCTGAGCCCAGGGCAAGCGCGAGCGCGGCGCAGGTGATGCATCAGGACGCCAATGTGCTGCGCGTCGCCATGGATTCGGGCTTCGGCTCGCTCAGCGCCTTCAACAAGTCGTTCCGCAAGCTCGCCGGCATGTCGCCCTCCGATTTTCGTAGAGGCGTGACCGGCGCCAGATAGGTGGCGGCGACCAATGCGGGTCTGAGCCGCGAAGCATTGTGCGCCTCGATCGTCGGCTAAAGGCAGTGCCACGGCATGTCAGCCGGCAATAGCGGCACGGACAGGGATGGCGAAGGCCGCATCGTGCCATGCCGTGCCCGATTCCCGCCCGCAAGCGGCATGGAAACCGGGGCACCGCACGGCGTCGCTTTTCCTGCCTGAAATCGCCCACTAGGCGCTGGACAGGCCGAATTCCCGTGCTATAACCCACGCGCTTTCAAGGGGCGCCCCACGGCGCCTCGATGAATTCCGGCCAACGAGTTTTCGTTTGCCGGAACAGGCCCAGATAGCTCAGTTGGTAGAGCAGCGGACTGAAAATCCGCGTGTCGGTGGTTCGAATCCGCCTCTGGGCACCACTACTCCCCGGTCCGTTTTGGACACACCCCATCGCGTCGCCGCCTGCATCGCCAAGTGGAATCACTTTGCGCACATTAGCCCGCAGACGGATTTAATTTGCTTGGCCACCCCTCAACCCTAGGGCAAACTGCCTGCCGGGGCTGCAGGAGGTGAAATGAGAGCACGCGCAGCGACGCTTGGGGATCTGGAGGATGTCTTTCGCGGTCTGTCCAAGCGGATGTCGGACGAATACGTGGCGGCCGGCAAGGACAGCAAGATCGCCTACGACAATCTGATGATGAATTTGAAGGAGGGCCGCGCGCACGCGCTTGTCGAGGGCGACAAGGCCGTGGCGATCATCGCCTGGCACGAGAACAGCGACGCCGCCGACACGCTGTTCGCCGCACGGGAGGACTTCTTCCGCGCCGCGACCGTTCGCTTCTGCAAGCGGCATATCAGGCACATCCAGGCGCTCGCCGGCAACCTCGCCATCCACTCGCGCAGTTGGCTCCAGGGGCCGGATGTCGCAAGATGGTTCGGCGTTATCGGCTATGTCGAGCGCGGCCGGGAGAACGGCGCCACTTTGTTCGAGCTGCCGCCGGCTCGCGGATAGGCAATCGCGGGATATTGCCTGGCAAGCTTGCAGTTTCGAGCGCTCTCCCAGGAGGGCGCGAAGAGACTCTGCCACCAGCCGTCCTGGCAGAAGCTGTGAGACGTGCTGCCGTTGATTTCCAGATGTTTCCTGCGACTATCGGCACGCACGCTTGCGGTGGATAAGGTCGAAACAATGCATCTGGACTACTCCGATCACGTCTTCGTCGACCTCGTGCCCGAGCAGTTCGGCGCGTCGGAAACCATCGTCGCGCGTTATCGCGGGCTTGTCGCCACCGCCTTTCGCTACCGATCCGGCGTTGCCGGGCTTCGGATCAGCAACGCGAAGGGCGAAATCGTCATGCTGCCGTTCCAAGGACAGCAGATTTGGGACGCGACCTTCCTCGGCCGCTCCCGGACCATGCGCTCGATGTTCGATGAGCCGGTCGCGACCCGCGACTATCTTTCCAACTACGGCGCGTTCTTCATCCACTGCGGCGCCACCGCAATGGGAAATCCGGGGCCGGATGACCGCCACCCGCTTCACGGCGACCTGCCCAATGCGCCCTATCAGGATGTGCAACTGATCGCCGGCAGCAATTCCGAAGGGCCTTTCATGGCGCTGACGGGGCGCTGTCGACAGACCGTCGCTTTCAGCCATATGTGATGGAGCCCACCGTACGGCTGCAACTCGACGCCAGCAGCCTCGCCGTCGACATCGTGATCGAGAACCTGAAACGCTCGGCCATGGAGTTGATGTACCTGGCGCACATCAATTTCAAACCGGCCGATGGCGGGCGCCTGGTCGACACCGTAGCGGATGATTCCGCGGACATTGTCGTGCGCCAGACGCTGCCGCCCTTTTTCACGCCGAGCGAAAGCTACCTTGCCTACCGCGATGCCGTTGTCGCCAATCCTTCGCGGCATCGCCTGCTGACCAAGGGCGAGCCGATCGACCCAGAACTCGTGCTGACGATGAGGGCTAAGGCGGACCCCCAGGGCTGGGCGCACGCCTTGCAGGTCCATCCGGACCGTACTGCGGATTTCGTCAGCTTTCGCCCCGACGAGCTCAATTATGCCGTCCGCTGGATCACACGCGGCGCCGACCAGGACGCGCTTGGCCTCGTGCTGCCGGCCACCGCCGAACCAGACGGCTATCTTGCGGCCAAGGAAAGAGGCCGCCTGGTTCGCGTCGCACCCGGGGAAAAATTCCGCTGTGCCCTGCGTTTTGGCGCTATGGACGCGGACGCAGCCACACAACGAGAACAAGCCATTGCAGCGTTGAGAGGTGAAGGCCGTTAGTCGCAAGCCCTGACCGCAAACGCTGCCTGAAC
>NZ_RZPH01000493.1:0-4292 GCF_004022825.1 Mesorhizobium sp. M7A.F.Ca.CA.004.04.2.1 | reverse complement strand
GATCAGACGGCAGCCTCGGGTGCTGCGGCAAAACCGGCCAAGCCGGTTGCCGCGCCGAAAGCCGGCGACGCCACCGAGGCCGCGACCGATCTGTTCAAGTCGCCGGCGGATTCGAAGGGCGAGACGGCTAAGAAGAAATAGCGCCTTGCCGCAAGACGCCGATCAAAACCCCGCCGCGCCGGGGCTGTCCGCCCTGGGGGCCGCCGCGAGCGTTTTGTCGTCGCAACACGGCACCTTCGATTGCCAAAGCTGCGGTGCCTGCTGTTCCTATTCGGCCGAGTGGCCGCGCTTTTCCACCGAGGATGACGCACAGCTCGACCGTATCCCGGAAAAATATGTCGCATCTGACCTGTCAGGCATGCGCTGCGAGGGCGTGCGCTGCTCGGCGCTGTCCGGCGAGATCGGCAAGTCGACCGCTTGCGGCATCTACGACGTCCGGCCGGATGTCTGTCGCGCCTGCATGCCCGGCGACGAGGAGTGCCTGATGGCACGCCAGGCGCTCGGGTTACCGGTGTAGCCAATCTCCAATCGCCTCCGCTTGTGCGCCGACCCGCAGCCCGATACCTTCCTGGTTGGGTAGGGTGCCGGAGGAACCATCGTGAGCATCGAATTTCTGTTGACGTCCCTGATTGTCGTGGCTTCGCCCGGCACCGGCGTTCTCTACACGCTGAGCGCCGGCCTCTCGCGCGGTGCGCGAGCCAGCGTCATCGCCGCCTTCGGCTGCACGCTCGGCATCATCCCGCACATGGCCGCTGCCATCACTGGCCTGGCGGCGCTGCTGCACACCAGTGCGCTCGCCTTCGAGACGCTGAAATATCTCGGCGTCGCCTACCTGCTCTACATGGCCTGGAACACACTCAAGGAAAATGGTGGCCTCAGCGTCGACCAGGATGTGACGCCGCGTTCGGCCGGCAAGGTGATTGCCACCGGCATCCTCGTCAACGTGCTCAATCCGAAACTTTCGATCTTCTTCTTCGCCTTCCTGCCGCAATTCGTCAGCACCACGGAGCCCAACGCGCTGTCGAAGATGCTGGAGCTGAGTTCCGTCTTCATGCTTTTGACCTTCGTGGTTTTCGTCGGCTACGGCATCTTCGCCGCCTCGATCCGCAGCCACGTCGTCTCGCGGCCAATGGTGTTGACCTGGATGCGCCGGACTTTCGCCGGCGCCTTCGTCATGCTTGGCGCGAAGCTGGCGCTGGCGGATCGGTAGAGCCACGGGGAGCGGCTCAGTCTTGCTGATCCGCTCGCCTTGTTGCGCTGTTCCGGGCGATGCCCTTTGGGAAATTGCTCGGGCGCGCTACCCCTTCACATAGCCCATCGCTTCGACGATCCGCCCGTCGGTCACGCGCATGAGGTTGACGCCGCGCAGCGAATTGCCGTCGGCCATGAAATAGCGCCAGCGGATCGTTGCCCGGTCGCCGGCAACGAAGGTTTCCTCGACATCGAAGCGCGTGCCGGCCTGAGTCGCGATCGCCGTCCAAAGCCCGACGCACGCCGCTTGTCCGGCAAAACGAGCGCCGTCCGGCGCCGGCGCGGTGTTCTCGATCACGCAATCCTCAGCCACCAGTTCGGCGAGTGCCGAGGGATCATGGCGTTGGAATACGTCGTTGTAGCGCCGCATGATCTCGGCCGTCTGCTGGGACAGATCGTACGCGGTTGCGTCCATGACAAGCTCCTGTGTCATCTTCTTCCTCCTGGCTTCATTGGCCTTTGGTGGCTTCAACGAGCGTTGCCTTGAGGGTGATCTGAGACACGCCGGCAAGGGCCCGCGAGACGAGGCAGCCCGCCTTGGCGGACTGTGCAAGGCGCTCGAATTCATCTGCGGCGAGTCCTGCGGCCTCCACCTCGGTTTCGAGTTCGATACGGGTGATCGTCGGCCCGGCCGCGGTCGCGCCGAGATGCACCTTGGCGATCGTGTGGATATTGCGGGCAACATGGCCGGCGCCGCCCAGTATGGCGCTCAGCGCCATCGAGAAGCAGCCTGCATGCGCTGCGGCGATCAGCTCTTCCGGGTTGGTGCCCGGACCGTTCTCGAAGCGCGACGGGAAGGAATAGGCGCCTTCGAAGACGCCGCTGCCGAGCCGCAGCCGGCCCGCCCCTTCCTTCAGCGTGCCTTGCCATTTGGCCGAGGCTTCACGAATTGTCATTGTCGTTCTCCCTTGGTTTGAGGACTTGATGGGTCAGGCGCCGTCGATGATCACCTTCCCGAAGACGTCGCCCTGCTGGAAATAGCGGTAGGCATCGCCGGCCTCGGTGAAGGCGAAGACCTTGTCGATGACGGGCCGCAGGCGATGCTGCGAGACGGCGCGCAGCATGGCTTCGAGATTGGTCCGGTTGCCGACGAACAGGCGGCTGATGGTGGCGAGGCTGCGCTGGTAGAGTGCCGCCGGCAACTGGATCGATCCGCCTTTCGCATCCTGCAGCGTCAAGAGCACGATGTGCCCGTAAAGCGTGCTGGCGATCAGCGACTGGGCGAAGGTCGCCGGGCCACCGGTCTCGATGACGAGATCGATGCCGCCGGTCTGGTCGCGGACGGTCGCGCCCCATTGCGGCATATCCGATGTCGAAATCACCAGGTCGGCGCCCAGCGCCCGCAGCCTGTCGGCTTTCTCACCGCGCGAGGTGACGGCGGCGACATGGCAGCCGAGCAGCTTGGCGAACTGCAGTGCAAAGAGCGAGACGCCGCCCGAGCCGACGACCAGAACCCATTGGCCGGGCTTCGGAATTCCGGCGCCCGTCACGGCATTCCAGCCGGTCAGGCCGGCACAGGTCAGCGTTGCCGCCTCATGCCAGTCGAGATGATCGGGCAAGCGCACCGCCCATTGTTCGTCGAGAACGGCGTATTCGGTCAGCATGCCATCCAGCGTGCAGCCGAGTTGGTCGACGAGGCCGGCATGGATGCGGCCGTCGATCCATCGGGGGAATAGCTGCCGGTCACGCGGTCGCCTACGGCAAAGCGGGTGACGGTATCGCCGATGGCGACAATGTCACCGGCCCCGTCGCTCAGCGGACGCCTTGGCGCGGCGGCAGCGGATAGGTGCCGTTGAGGATCATCGTATCGCGCCGGTTGAGCGAGGTGGCGCGAACGCGCGCCACGATCTCATGCGGCCTCGGCTCCGGCTGCGCCGTGTCGCGCAGCATCAGGGGTTCGGTCCCAGACCCTTCGAGACGGTAGCTCCGCATGTCGTTCTCCCGAGAAATATATAGACTGGTCTACATATTATGTAGACCGATTGTCATATTTTGCGCAAGGCCTATAATGATTCCTGCTGACAGAGGTTGACATGGCCAACGACACCCGCACCCGCATACTCGAGACGACTGGGCTGCTGCTCAGGCAGCGCGGCTATCACGGCACCTCGCTCAACGACATATTGAGCGCCAGCGGCGCACCGCGGGGCTCGCTCTATTTTCATTTTCCCGGCGGCAAGGACCAACTGGTCATCGAGGTGACGCGGGCCAGCGTTGCCGACGTGACGGAGAGGCTGGGCGAAGCGCTGGCTGCCGAAAAGTATCCGGCGGTGGCTGTCCATCATATCTACCAGTCGGTGGGACGCATGCTGGAAGACAACCAGTTTTCGCTCGGCTGTCCGATCGCGCCTGTCGTGCTGGACTCGCCCACCGACGTGCCGGAACTGGCGGAGTTGTGCCGCTCGGCCTTCGAACAGTGGATAGGCCTGCTGCGGGACGCCTTCGTCAGGGCAGGGGTGCCCGAGCGCCGCGCGCATGCATTGGCACTGCTGGTCGAATCGTCGCTGGAGGGGCTGATGGTGATCGCCCGCGCCACCCACGACCGCGCCCCGGTGCAGGCTGTGGCCGATGAGGTCGCAGCGCTGATCGAGCAGGCGGTGCTCGCTGGAGCAGGCCGCAATCGCGACACGGCGATTTCCGCGGCCGAGATACCATCATCGCCGGGGTCCTGATGTCGCGACGCGCCTGATGCCAGCGGAAACATTAGTTCAATGTCGCGCCAAGCGTTCCGCGCGGTGTGTCGCCCCAATTCAAGTCCTGGCAGTGCTATTAGTGAAGTAAACGTCCTGGCAGAACAAAAAGGGCGCCTTTCGGCGCCCTTTCCGTAAGCTTAGCCAGATTGGCTGGATTAGAAGTCCATGCCGCCCATGCCGCCCATGCCGCCGCCCATGCCGCCAGGCATGCCGCCGCCGCCAGCCGACTCCTTCTTCGGAGCCTCCGCGATCATGGCTTCGGTGGTGACGAGCAGGCCGGCGACCGAGGCCGCGTCCTGAAGAGCCGTACGGACAACCTTGACCGGATCGACGATACCCATGGCGATC
>NZ_RZPH01000492.1:0-4293 GCF_004022825.1 Mesorhizobium sp. M7A.F.Ca.CA.004.04.2.1 | reverse complement strand
GTGCCCTTTTCGGCCCTACAGGGACAGATCGCGCTGCCGGTGACCGGCCGTATCAAGCGGCGATTCGGCGCCGATGACGGTAACGGCGCGGTGATGCTTGGCGACATGGTTGCGACACAATCGGGAGCCATCGTTACCGCGCCGGCGGATGGAAATGTGCTTTATGCGGGGCCGTTTCGCTCTTATGGTCAACTCTTGATCCTGAACGCAGGCGACGGCTATCATGTCGTTTTGGCGGGGATGAGCAGAATCAGCGTCGCGACCGGTCAATCAGTGCTTGCAGGAGAGCCGATCGGTGCGATGGGAGAGGCCCGGGTGGCGAGCACCTCGGTTTCGAAGAATGGAAATGCCACGCCGGAACTCTATGTCGAGTTCCGCAAGGATGGAAAACCCGTCGATCCGGCCCCATGGTGGGCGGACCGTTTTTCTGGAAGGACGTGAATAATGCGGAAACTGTCGCTTCTGTTTGCCGGTGCGCTGATGGGCGCGTCCGCCATGAGCCTGGTCTATGGCGCGCCCGGCTCGGCGGCGAACGCTGCAGGGTCGGAGACCTACAAGCAACTGGCGATCTTCGGCGATATCTTCGAGCGGGTGCGGGCACAGTATGTGACACCGCCCGACGACAAGTCGCTGGTCGAGAATGCCATCAACGGCATGCTGGCCTCGCTTGACCCGCACTCCTCCTACATGAATGCCGAGCAGGCGCAGGATATGCGCGTCCAGACCAAGGGCGAGTTCGGCGGCCTCGGCATCGAGGTCACCATGGAGAACGATCTGGTCAAGGTGATCACGCCGATCGACGACACGCCGGCCGCCAAGGCAGGCGTGCTGGCCGGCGACTACATCGCCAAGATCGACGGCGAAGAGGTTCGCGGCCTGACCCTCAACGATGCGGTCGACAAGATGCGCGGCCTGGTCAACACGCCGATCAAGCTGACCATCCTGCGCCAGGGCGCCGACAAGCCGATCGAACTGACGGTCGTGCGCGACATCATCAAGGTCAAGGCGGTCAAGTTCCGGGTGGAGAACGACATCGGCTACATGAAGATCACCTCCTTCACCGAAAAGACCTATGACGACCTCGAGAACGCCATCGACACCATCAAGAAGCAGATTCCCGACGACAAGCTGAAGGGCTACGTTCTGGATCTCCGCCTCAATCCAGGTGGCCTGCTCGACCAGGCGGTGAGCGTGTCCGATGCCTTCCTCAACCGCGGCGAGATCGTCTCGACGCGCGGCCGCGACCCCAAGGACGTCACCCGCTTCGACGCCAAGCCCAAGCAGGTCGACGACATCAACGGCAAGCCGATGATCGTCCTGGTCAATGGCGGTTCGGCCAGTGCGTCGGAAATCGTCGCCGGCGCGCTGCAGGACCTGCGCCGTGTCACGGGGGTCGGCACGCAGTCCTTCGGCAAGGGTTCGGTGCAGACCATCATTCCGCTCGGCGAGAATGGTGCGCTGCGGCTGACGACGGCGCTCTATTACACGCCGTCCGGCAAGTCGATCCAGGGCAAGGGCATCACGCCGGACATCAAGGTCGAACAGCCACTGCCGCCGGAACTGCAGGGCAGGGATCTGACACGTGGCGAATCCGATCTCAAGGGCCATATCAAGGGCGCCGACGAGAGCACGACGGGTTCGGGCTCGGCGGCCTATGTGCCGCCGGATCCGAAAGACGATCTGCAGCTCATCTATGCCGAGCAGCTGCTGCGTGGCCAGAAGACCGATCCGTCCTTCCCGCCCAATCCGCAAAAGGCGGTTCTCAACCAGTAAGGATCTGGAGCGGCGCACGCGCCGCCCCATCTTTCTGTTTGAGCCAGATGGAAGCAATGCGATGCTGCCGGGACCGAAAGGTTCCGGCAGTTTGATTCGGGGAGCGAGGCAAAGCTCCCAAGACATGGCGCGGGGTGCGCCGGAATTGATGAATTCGCGCATGTCTTTTCGAAGCGGCTTCGTCTTCGGAGCCATGTGCCCGGGGATTAGGCTTGGCTGATATCGGCAAGGACATCGAACGCCCGCTCGGACAGGCAGTCCGGTCGCCGCGCGCCGCCGGCAAGATCAGCGGCGGTGCGATCATGGCGACAGTGGCCGTGCTGGCGGTGGCCGGCGTCTCCGGCGCGATCGCGCTCAGGGAAAAACCGTTTAGAAAGCCGCAAGAGGTTGCCGTTTCAACGCCGAAAGTGACCGCGGCGGCCGAGCCTGCCGCCGCGCCGCCTGCATTGGCCCCGGCGGCACCGAAGCCGGAGGCGCCGGTCAAATCAGGCGGGCCGCAGATTATCCATGTGCAGACGGAGGAGGGCGATGGGCCGCCCAAGGCAGCGATCGTCATTCGCGATCCGTCGACCATCGGTCAGAACCTGAAGATCGCGCATATTCCCGACAAGGCGCTGATCGAGACCAGCGAGACCGGACCGTTGCCGGTGCGCGCCACGGATGGCAGGCGGCCGTTCGACGTCTATGCGCGGCCCTGGTCGGGCGGGCGCGGCGCACGGGTGGCGATCGTCATCGGCGGGCTTTCGGTTTCGCAGACCGGCACCCAGGCGGCCATCGCCAAGCTGCCGGCGGAAGTGACGCTGGCTTTCGCGCCGCAAGGCAACAGCATCGGCCGGTGGATGCAGGCAGCCAGGCAGAGCGGCCACGAGATCGTCATGCAGGTGCCGCTCGAACCGTTCGATTATCCGAAGGTAAATCCGGGCCGCAACACGCTGACGGTGGCGGCGAGCGCGGATGAGAACCTGAAGAGCCTGCACTGGGCGCTGTCGCGGACGACCAATTATACCGGCGTCATGAACTATATGGGCGCCCGCTTTTCCGCCGATGCCGCGGCGATGGAGCCGTTCATCGCCGAGCTCGGCAAACGCGGCCTCGCCTATATCGATGACGGCTCGTCGGCGCGCAGCCTGGCGCCGGACCTGGCGCTGAAGGATGGCGTGCCCTTCGTCGCCGGCGACATGGCGATCGATGCCGTGCAGGATCGCGGCGAAATCCTGAAGAAGCTAGACAGCCTGGAGGCGACCGCGCGGGCCAAAGGCACTGCCGTCGGCATCGGTTCGGCCTTCGACTTGACGGTCGATACCGTGTCGTCCTGGGTGGTCGAGGCCAAGAAGCGCGGCATAGAGATCGTGCCGATTTCAGCGGTGGCTATAGATCCGCAAAAAGGCTAGCCATCGTAAGACGGCTGGAAAGACTGACTGATGCCAAAGACGAACAAGATCGACCGCGAAACGCTGCCTTACCGTCCATGTGTCGGGCTGATGATCCTCAATGCCGAGGGCCTTGTCTGGGTCGGGCACCGGATTGCCGAACCGGACAGCGAATTTGCCGGCACGACGCAGCTCTGGCAGATGCCGCAGGGCGGCATCGACGAGGGCGAGGAGCCATTGCAGGCGGCCGAGCGCGAGCTCTATGAGGAGACCGGCATGCGAGGCGTCTCGCTGCTGGCCGAGGCGCCGGACTGGATCAACTATGATTTGCCGGACCATCTCGTCGGCATCGCCTTCAAGGGCCGGTATCGCGGCCAGACGCAGAAATGGTTCGCCTTTCGCTTCCACGGCGATGTCAGCGAGATCCAGATCAACCCGCCGCCGGGTGGCCACACCGCAGAGTTCGACAAATGGGCATGGCGGCCTATGCAGGACCTTCCCGACCTGATCGTGCCGTTCAAGCGCCATGTCTATGAGGATGTGGTGACGGCATTCCGGCATCTGGTGCAATAGCCGCTATACAACAACCGCGGTTGCCGCGCCGGCCCGGCGGTCCTATTGATGTATCCACTAGCACGCGAAGGGTCGCCATGAACGACGCCCCCCAAAAGTCGCCCCCAGAAGAGGTCACCGCCACAAGCGAAGTGGCGGCTGGGGCCATCCTCACCATCGATCTCGGTGCAATCCGTGAAAACTACCGGCGGCTGAAGGCGCGGTTGGGCGATGTTGCCTGCGCTGGGGTGCTCAAGGCGGACGGCTACGGCGTGGGCGCCGGCCAGGTCGCGGCGGCGCTGCTGCGCGACGGCTGCGATATCTTCTTCGTTGCGCTTCTGGGCGAAGGCGTCGCCCTGCGCCACTCGCTTGGGCCGGGCCCTGCCATTTTCGTGTTGAACGGCATTCCGCCCGGTGCCGAGCCGGACGCCGTGGCAGCAAACCTTTGCGCTGTTATCAACAGCCCCGAGCAACTGGCGGCTTGGCGTGTGACGGCTCGCCGCGCCGGCCGAAAACTGCAGGCCGCGATCCAGGTCGACAGCGGCATGTCGCGGACCGGCATGGCGCCCCGGGGTGGGGAGCGCAGCGCCGCCGAACC
>NZ_RZPH01000491.1:0-4308 GCF_004022825.1 Mesorhizobium sp. M7A.F.Ca.CA.004.04.2.1 | reverse complement strand
GCGCATCGGCGGTCCTCAGCGTGATCTCGATTGCCGGCAGGCCGCCGCGCGCCAGCGCGCGCGCCAGCGGCACGGCATTGGCGATATCAGAGATCTTCAGCACCGGGATGACCGGCTGGCCGTTGAGGAGCGACAAGAGTTTTTCGGTATTGCTGGGCATGTGTCTCTCCGTGGCGTGGACAATTCAACCGATTAGCAGAAGGCCGTTTTCCTGTCCACGAAGCCGGCCGTGTCGCGATGTCACGTGTCGCCCATGCTCGCCAAGCTTAGCGCGGCTGCCAGCTCGGCGGTGCCGGCAGCTTTGTCAGGATAGGAATTTTTTCTTGACTCCCTGATCTCAGCTATGGTACAAATTCGCCTATGGTGCAGATTTGCGCCCGGGACCTCCGAACAGGATGCCTGCTTTGCCTTGAATAGGCTTTCGTGAGCGTCTAGTGGCTTCGGCAATGACATCACTTCCACCCTTCCGCGTCGCAGCGCTCTACCGGTTTGCCCGGCTCGACGCTTTCGAAGAACTGCGCGCGCCGCTCGCCGCCTTCTGCTGCGGGCGCGGCATCAAGGGCACGCTGCTGCTGGCGCATGAAGGCATCAACGGCACCGTCGCCGGCAGCGAGGCGGCAATTGCCGAACTGATCTTGTATCTCGAAGCCATCGAAGGGCTGGCGGGCCTCGAGGTCAAGTACAGCGCAGCCGCGGACATGCCGTTCCACCGCATGAAGGTGCGGCTGAAGCGCGAGATCGTTACCATGGGTGTCGATGACATCGATCCTTCGAAAAGTGCCGGCACCTATGTCGCGCCGGCCGACTGGAACGCGCTGATTTCGCAGCCCGGCACTGTCGTCATCGACACGCGCAATGCCTACGAGGTGTCGATCGGCACATTCAGGGGTGCGATCGACCCGGCCACCGCAAGCTTCCGCGAGTTCCCGGCCTGGGTGGAGGCGCACCGGGGGGAACTCGAAGGCCGCAAGGTGGCGATGTTCTGCACCGGCGGCATTCGCTGCGAAAAGGCAACCGCCTATGTCAAATCGCTCGGCTTCGAGGATGTCTTCCATCTCAAGGGCGGCATTCTCAAGTATCTCGAAGAGGTTCCGGCCGAACAGAGCCTCTGGCAAGGCGAGTGCTTCGTCTTCGACGAGCGCGTTTCGGTGTCGCACGGCCTCGCCGAGGGCGAAGCGGAACTGTGCCGCGCCTGCCGCCACCCGCTGACACCGGGCGACCTGACGTCGCCCAAATTCGCCGCCGGTATTTCCTGCCCGCATTGTTTCGATGCGCGTTCGAACGAGGACCGCCAGCGTTATGCCGAGCGCCAGCGCCAGGTCGAGCTTGCGCAGGCGCGGGGCAGAGAGCCGCATATCGGCTCCTGATCCGGGCATCAAGCTGCTGCAAAGCGGCCGCCTGTCATTGCAATGTCAAGTTTCGGGACCTACGTCTTCGACGTTCGAAACCTGCCCGTTCGGCCGGGCAAATCCTGGAGGCACTGAATGTTCGATCCCAAGAAGCTTCTCGACGATCTGCTCGGCTCGCAAATCCCCGGCACCAGCGGCACCGTCCGCGACAAGGCGGGGCAGGCCGTGCAGATGGCCAAGGACAATCCGCTGGCCGCCGGCGCACTGGCCGCCGTGCTGCTTGGAACTGGTGCCGGTCGTAACGTGACGGGCGCCGCGGTGAAGCTTGGCGGACTGGCCGCCATCGGCGGCCTCGCCTACAAGGCCTACCATAACTACAAGGCCGGCAACGCACCCGCCGAAGCACCGGCGGCCGGCGAACCGGAATTGCTGCCGCCGCCCAAGGACACCGCCTTCCACCCGTCGCAGGCGCCGCAAGGCGAGGACGAATTCACGCTGACCCTGATACGGGCGATGATCTCGGCGGCGAAGGCCGATGGCCATATCGACGATGAAGAGCGCCAGAAGATCGCCGGCAAGCTCAGCCTGGCCGGCATAGACTCCGATGCCGAAAAGTTCCTGATGGCGGAGCTGGCAAGCCCGCTCGACCTCGACACGCTGGTCGCCGGCGCCAAGACCGACGCGCAGAAGCTCGAACTCTACACGGCGTCGCGCCTGACCATCGATCCCGACACCCGCGCCGAGCGTGGCTACCTCGACCTGCTTGCAGGCCGGCTCGGCCTGCCGGACGCGCTGGTCGACCATGTCGAGGCAACGGTTTCGGCGGCCAAGGTGCCGGCCAAGGCAGGGACGTCACCCAATCCGCGCTGGTAGGCCAAAACGGCACAGGAGGCGCTTTCCGGGTTAACCTCTCGTTAACCCAGCAAGCGCATCATTCAACACAGTCGGATCGGCTTTTCCTCCTCCCAAGCCCGGTTCAGATCAGGGGCGGTCGCCAATGGCCGCCCTTTTTGTCGGCCCGATCGGATGGACACGCTTGCCATCGCCGCCGTCATTTGCGATGCCTTCCTTTTTCGAGCCAAACCCCGAAAATCAGTCGAGCAAGCGCAGCGCTGCCGGAGGACAACAGCCATGACCGAGCAAAGAACCGCCATCGTCACCGGGGCCGGCACGGGCATCGGCAAGAGCGTCGCCACGGCGCTGCTCAAGGCGGGCTGGAACACAGTGTTCTGCGGACGCCGCAAATCCGTGCTGGATGCAGCCGTGGCCGAGGCCGGGTCCACCGACGCCAAGGCCCTGGCGGTTGCCTGCGATATCAGCAAGGCAGGCGAGGTCGACGATCTGTTCGAGACCGTGGCGGCGGCCTTCGGCCGTGTCGACCTGCTCTTCAACAATGCCGGCATGGGCTACAAATCGACGCCGATCGACGAGATACCGGTCGAAGTGTGGAACGATATCGTCGGCGTCAACCTCACCGGTTCGTTCCTGTGTGCCCGTGCCGCCTTTGGCGCCATGCGCAAGCAGAAGCCGATGGGTGGCCGCATCATCAACAACGGTTCGGTGTCGGCCTATGCGCCGCGCCCGGGCTCGGTGCCCTACACGGCGACCAAGCATGCCATATCAGGGCTGACCAAGACGCTGGCGCTCGACGGCCGGCCTTATGACATCGCCTGCGGCCAGATCGACATCGGCAATGCGCTGACCGATATGGCGCAGCCGATGACGGTCGGCGTGCCGCAGGCCAACGGCTCCATATCAGCCGAAGCGGTGATGGATGTTCAGCGCGTCGCCGACGCCGTCGTCCACATGGCCAGCCTGCCGCTCGACGCCAACGTGCTGTTCATGACCGTGATGGCGACCAAGATGCCGTTTGTCGGGCGTGGCTAGTCATTCTCCCGGTAGCTCTGTGCCGGGCAGATAGAGCGCGATAGGACGGATCTCGTAGACGGCGGTCGGATTGACGCGACGAAAGTCGCGCGCGATAGCGATGGCATCGTCCCGCGTCGGGCAGTCGACGACATAGAGGCCGAGAAGCTGTTCCTTGGTTTCGGCGAAGGGGCCGTCGACGATCATGCCGTCGCGCAAGGTGCAGGCCGATTGTGTCGCGCCAAGCCGCGCCGACGGGCCAAGGCTGCCGTCGGCATAGAGCCCTTCATGGATCTTGAGCAAGTCAGCCATCAGCGCCGTATCTTCCTGCGGCGTCAGCGCCTTGATTGCGTCTTCCACATGATAGGCAAGGATTGCATAGAACATCCGATGTCACCCCACTTCGATCCTGATCCGAGGACCGTAGCCGTTCTCGACATGCACGCCCAGTCTTGGCCGCGCGCCTCCGGACGGCTCATGACACGGTCATGCCACAGCCGCAAATTGTCCGGAAGAGGACAGCGGGCCGCTTTCAAGCTTACTTCGCCAGGAAGGCCCCGATCCGTTCCAGCGCCCGCAAGATGTTCTCCTCGGAATTGGCGTAGGAGAGCCTGATATAGCCTTCGCCGAGAATGCCGAAATCGGGACCGCCGATCAGCGCCACGCCGGCCTCGTCGAGCAGCGCCGAGGCGAGCTTCTTGGCCTTCCAGCCGGTCTTCGAGACGTTGGGGAAAGCGTAGAACGCGCCCTTGGGCGTGATGCAGGACATGTTGGGCAGCGCGTTCAATCCCTCGACGACGATCTTCCGGCGGCGGTCGAAGGCGCGCATCATATTGGCGACATCGTCCTGCGGGCCGTCGATTGCCGCGATGCCGGCGAACTGGCTCGGCGCGTTGACGCAGGACCAGCAGTTGACAGCCAGCTTGCGCACCTTGTCGTAGAGATGGGCGCCCTTGTCGCCATTCGGCCAGATCGACCAGCCCATGCGCCAGCCGGTCATCGCCCAGGTTTTCGACCAGCCGTTGAGCACGATCAGCCGGTCACGGATCTCGGGAAAGCCGAGCAGCGAGCAATGCGTCTCGCCATCATAGGT
>NZ_RZPH01000490.1:0-4311 GCF_004022825.1 Mesorhizobium sp. M7A.F.Ca.CA.004.04.2.1 | reverse complement strand
GTCCTGCACCAGCCAGATCGAGCGGCTGCGCGCGGCCTGCTCGCGCGTCGGGATCCTCGACGCTGAGTCTGCGAGCGAGGCGCCGACGCAGGGAATGAACCACGATCGCATGAACGGATCGCAGGCGAAGCCTTTTTCGGTGCGGATCACCATCACCGCCAGCGGGACGCGCTCGGCCGGGCGCCAGGGGAAGATCATGCGGCCGCCGGGCCGCAGCGCCTTCAGCCACCCTGCTGGTGGCGCTGCGACGCCAGCATTGACGTAGATGATGTCGGATGGCGGCAGGGGCGTCGTCACCGCATCGCCATGGACGACCGTTGCATTGCCATATGCTTCGAGATTTTTGCGCGCCAGATCGGCCAGCTTTTCGTCGAGTTCGAAGCCGGTGACGGTGCCGCCTGGTAAAACCAGCTTGGCCAGCACGGCGGTGTAGTAGCCGGTGCCGGCGCCGATATGAGTGACGGCCTCGCCAGGTTTAGGCGCAAGCTTTCCGATCCACATGGCATGCAGGAAGGGCTCGCCATTGTTGATGCCCTTGTCGTCGTCGAGCGTCACCAGCACGTTCTGGTAGACATGGGCCGGGTCGGCGCTCGGCGTCGTGACCTTGCCGTTGCCGGCGATGACCGTCCACGGCCCGGGACCGAGAAACGCCTCGCGCGGCACCTCGGTGAAAGCCGCTTCCAGGCGTGGGTCGGGCGAGCCGGCATGGGCGACCAGCAGCCGCGCGTAGAATTTCCTGATGTCTTCGATCCGGGCCATGCTGCGGGACAACATAGCGCGGATTGCCGATTTGTCGCGAGACTACCCTTGGCGCACGGTAGTCGATTTTCGAAGCGGAGCTTAGCCGATGCCGAACATGGTGTCGTAGAGCAGCTTGAAGTTGAGCCCCAGGATGACCGCGGCGACTACCCAGGCAAGGGCGGCGACGCCGCGCGGAATGGCGAGATTGCCCATCTTCTTCTTGTCGGAGACGAACTGCACCAGCGGGACGACCGCGAAGGGCAACTGCATCGACAGGATCACCTGGCTGAACACCAGCAACTGGCCGGTGCCCTTTTCGCCATAGAGCGCGGTGACGACCACCACCGGGATGATGGCGAGGCCGCGCGTCAAGAGCCGGCGTGCCCAGTTGGGGATGCGCAGGCGCAGGAAACCCTCCATGACGATCTGGCCGGCAAGCGTTGCGGTCACCGTCGAGTTCAGGCCGGAAGCCAGCAGCGCCACCGCGAACAGGATCGAGGCGATGCCAAGGCCGAGCAGCGGCGACAACAGCTCGAAAGCCTGGCCGATCTCGGCAACATCCTGATGGCCGGTGTTGTGGAAGGCGACCGCCGACACGATCAGGATGGCGGCATTGACGAACAAAGCCAGCATCAGGGCGATGGTCGAGTCCGTCGTTGCCCATTTGATGGCGTCGCGCTTGCCCTTTTCGGTGCGTTCATAGGCGCGGGTCTGCACGATCGAGGAGTGCAGATAGAGATTGTGCGGCATGACGGTGGCGCCGATGATGCCGATGGCGATGTAGAGCATCTCCGGGTTGGTAACGATCTGCGACGATGGCACGAACATGGCATGCAGGATCGAGCCTGCCGGCGGGGCGGCGACGAAGATCTGGATGGCGAAGCAGCTGAAGATGATGATCAGCAGCGCGACGACGAAAGCTTCGAGATAGCGGAAGCCCTTGTTCATCAGCAGCAGCACGAGGAAGGCGTCGAGCGCCGTCAGCATGGCGCCGCCGATAAGCGGAATGCCGAACAGAAGTTGCAGCGCGATCGCGGTGCCGATGACTTCGGCCAGGTCGCAGGCGATGATGGCCAGTTCGCAGGCAATCCACAGCACGAAGTTGACCGGACGGGGATAGTAGGCGCGGCAGGCCTGGGCGAGGTCGCGGCCGGTGGCGATGCCGAGTCGTGCCGCCAGCGCCTGCAAAAGGATCGCCATCAGGTTGGACAGCATGATGATGAACAGCAGCGTGTAGCCGAACTGCGCGCCGCCGGCGAGGTCGGTCGCCCAGTTGCCCGGATCCATATAGCCGACCGAGACCATGTAGCCGGGACCCATGAAGGCGAACAGGCGGCGGAACCAGACCCCCGAACTCGGAACGGCGATCGACGCGTTGACCTCGCGCAGGCTGGGCTCCTCGTCCTCGTCGGGCCTGGCGAACCGCCATGAGGAACGGGAGGCTGTGGCTTCGACTTCGGACATGGGGGAGGGCTTTCCGGGAGACTGGGCGATGTTCCCTTAAGCTATGCCATGGCTCAACATTATGCAATATGCTATATTTCATTGTCGGTGCTTTTTATTCTGCTGGCGGTATCGGGCGAACTCGCAATCGGAAGTCCGGTTGCACCTGTTGCGGAATGCAAATAAACGGCCTGAAGAATCAGAGCCCGTGCTATGAAAGCATGGATGGCAAATAGTCCTGGGAGGAGCGCGTATTGGCGCTGAAGAACAGACCGGTCCCGCGCGAGCCGCTGCTCGACGCCGAAATTCATTCGGAGGGCTTCCGGCAGCAGCGCGAAGCGCGCCGCAGCGCGCTGGTCGAGGATTATGTCGAGCTGATCGCCGACCTGATCGAAGACGGCAACGAGGCGCGCCAGGTGGACATCGCCGCACGCCTGGGCGTCGCCCAGCCGACAGTGGCCAAGATGCTGACCAGGCTGTGCGCCGACGGCCTGGTGTCGAGAAAGCCCTATCGCGGCGTGTTCCTGACCGATGCCGGCCGCAAGGTCGCGGAGCAAAGCCGCATCCGCCATCAGACGGTGGAAGCCTTTTTGCGCTCGCTTGGTGTCAGCGCCGAGACGGCACGCATCGACGCCGAAGGCATCGAGCACCATGTCAGCGCCGAGACGCTGGAAGCTTTCCGCAAGGCGATGACGGCGCGCTGAGCCGCCAGATTTCCGGCGCTGCCGGAACCGTCGCACGCCGGGCACGTTGCTCCCGACAGCGCGCGTTTTGTCGCGCGAACGGAGGAAGCGATGGGCATCGAACAAGCACCGACCGCAAAGGGCAAGCAGGCGGCCGCGGGACTGAAACGGGCGGCGGCGAGGGACGAGCGCAAGACCGAGGCGGAAACCGGCCGTCCGCTTAAAAAGGGCGCGGCGCGTTTCGAGGAACGGTCGAAGAGCTCTGACGGCAAGAGCGCCGGCGCCAAACAGGAAGATTAGGCGTCTGACGTGATTGGCTGCAGGCCAAGGCCGCTGTTGGACGTGGTTTACGTCCTTTCTTGCGGCAGTGTCTATCGCCCTCCGCTATGGCTGCGGGCGTTCGAGCCTTTTGAAAGGTCCAGTGGACCTTTCAATTTGCCTGCGGCAAACCGTTCCCTCACTCCCTGACATCCTGCACCCAGCTGCGCGGGTGGCCGTCGACGCGGAACTGGAAGATGAAATAGGGCGGGATGCAGGTGCCTTTGCCGGCTTTTGCCTGCACCAGATCGTCATAGCCTGCGGTGCAGATATAGTCCTCGCGGCAGGGATGCGCCTTGTCGCAGGCGCGCAGGCCGGCGGTCTTGGTGAATTCCTTCGTGCAGAATTTGTGGTCCTTGCCCGACGCGATGCAGTCGTTGAAGCCGGTCTTGGCCAGACGTCCGCACGTCGCCTCGTCGGGAAGCTTGTCGCAGCTCGCCTTGCGCAGCATGCCACCGGGAAAGCCGCCGGTCTTCTGCTGCGGATTGTCGTAGCGCTGGCGCGCCGCGCCATAGCCGGCGAGCTTGACCGGCGGCTTCTTGTCCCGCGCCGGGTCGATAGCGCAGGCCTTGGCGGTGGTCGGCGAGATGCGGCAATATTGGTCGCTGCCCCAGCTCGACATCCTGATCTCGCCGAACTCGACGGGATCACCGACCGCGGTGCCCGCGTCACTGACGCAGGTGCCGAAGCCCGGATGGATGGCGCTTTCGTGGACACCTGCGCAGCGCAGGCCCGCACCGCAGTTCCAGTCCTTGAAACTTGCATCCTCGCCGCGATAGCAGATCGAGCCCCAGCCATTGTAGAGGTCGGTGCCTTTCAGCGCCTCGGCATATCTGGCGTCCGGACGGGCGGCGAAGCCGCGCGTAAAGTCCGGGTGACTGCCGGCGGCGAACTGCTCGACGATGGCGCGGCGGCGCGGCAGGTCGGCGAAGAACACAGCCGAGCCCGGCACGAAGACGGCGTTGCGGCGCGGCTCGCTGGCCGGATCGGCGCCGGTGTAATGAAAGCCGGCAATGCCGCGCGTCTGATGGCAACCGGTGCAACTCATCTCGTTGAGCCGCAATTTGAAGCCGGCCGCCGACTTGATGGTGGCGAGCGTATTGCCCCTGACGACGTAGTCCTTCAG
>NZ_RZPH01000048.1:0-13123 GCF_004022825.1 Mesorhizobium sp. M7A.F.Ca.CA.004.04.2.1 | reverse complement strand
GCACGATGTCGCCGTTGACCGGTTCGCCGGCGGGTGTCTGGATATCGCCGGCCAGCGGCGGGTTCGCCGGCGGTGCATTGCGCGCTTTGTAGACAAGGGCGCCGATCACCACCATAAGGGCGAGGAACAGCAGGCCGAGATTGATCCCGACGAAGCGGACGAGTTTCCTGCGCACCTTTTCGACCTCGGGGTCGAGCGGCTTATCCTGGTCTTCTTCGGCGATCGGGCTGGCCATGGCAAAACAGTTCCGGAACGGTTTTTCAATGAGCGCTCATAGCGAAGAGGCCCCTGAATTGATAGAGGCGGAACCGACAGTGCTGGTGGCGGGCGCGGATGCGGCCGGCCTGCGCCTCGACCAGTGGCTGGCCGCAAGCCTTGGCCCGGACATGTCACGCAGCCGCGTGCAGATGCTGATCAGGCAGGGCGCGGTCTCGGTCGACGGCAAGCCCGTCGACGAGACCAAGCGCAAGATGGCGCCGGGCGAGAGCGTGTCGGTTACCATGCCGGAGCCGGAGCCGGCGGAGCCGCAGGGCGAGAACATCGCACTCGATGTACTCTATGAGGACGACGAACTGATCGTCATCAACAAGCCGGCCGGGCTTGTCGTGCACCCCGGAGCGGGCAACTGGACCGGCACACTGGTCAATGCGCTGATCCATCATTGCGGCGACAGCCTTTCAGGAATCGGGGGTGTGCGCCGGCCGGGCATCGTCCACCGCCTCGACAAGGAGACCAGCGGCGTCATGGTCGTCGCCAAGACCGACCGCGCCCACAAGTCACTGTCCGAGGCTTTCGCCGATCACGGCCTGACCGGCGACTTGGAGCGTGCCTATCTGGCGCTGGTCTGGGGCATACCGCAGAGGCCGACCGGAAGGGTCGACGCGCCGCTCGGCCGCGCCGCCGACCGCGTGCGCCGTGCCGTGGTGCCGGAAGGACGCGACGACGCCCGCCATGCGGTCACCCACTTCACCGTGCAGGAGCGCTTCGGCGAGAGCCAACAGGAGTTCGCCACGGCCAGCCTGGTCGAATGCCGGCTGGAGACCGGCCGCACCCACCAGATCCGTGTCCACATGGCGCATATCGGCCATCCGGTGATCGGCGACCCCGATTACGGCCAAGCCTTCCGCACCAAGGCCAACCGGCTGCCCGAACCGCTGAAAAGCCAGGTCAAGGCATTTCCCCGGCAGGCTTTGCATGCCTGGCTCCTTGCATTTCGCCATCCCACTACCCATCTAACGATGAGGTTCGAGGCGCCGTTACCGAGGGACATGGAGGAACTCGTCGGCGGCTTCCGCAAGCTCTGAACCCGTCACCGACAAGCCATCAAAAAACCTGACTGACATTGTTCACTTCACCGTGACACACTGTTTCGTGTTGAACAAATGCCTGTCTTTTCTGGTTTTGTTCCTGTATAAGATCTGATGTCGCGGGCGAGCCTTTTGGTGCTCGCGTCACATGCCCGCCGCGTTTCGGGGGCATCACTCCAATAGAGAGGGGGCGCTATCATGGCCCAGTCACTACCCAGTATCGTTTCCGGCGAAGGCGGCCTCAGCCGCTACCTGGAAGAAATCCGCCGCTTTCCCATGCTGCAGCCGCAGGAAGAGTACATGCTCGCCAAGCGTTACGCCGAGCATGAAGACACCTCCGCTGCGCACAAGCTCGTCACCAGCCACCTCAGGCTCGTCGCCAAGATCGCCATGGGCTATCGCGGCTATGGCCTGCCGATCGGCGAAGTGATCTCGGAAGGCAATGTCGGCCTGATGCAGGCCGTCAAGAAATTCGAACCCGAGCGCGGCTTCCGCCTCGCGACCTACGCCATGTGGTGGATCAAGGCCTCGATCCAGGAGTACATCCTGCGCTCGTGGAGCCTGGTCAAGATGGGCACGACCGCCAACCAGAAGCGCCTGTTCTTCAACCTGCGCAAGGTGAAGGGCAAGATCCAGGCGCTCGACGACGGCGACTTGAAGCCCGACCAGATCACCGAGATCGCCACAAGGCTGAACGTTTCCGAAGCCGAAGTGGTGTCGATGAACCGCCGCCTGTCCGGCGACGCCTCGCTCAACGCCCCGATCCGGGCCAGCGAAGGCGAATCCGGCGAATGGCAGGACTGGCTGGTCGACGACCACGAAAGCCAGGAAGAGATGCTGATCGAGCAGGACGAGCTGGAAAACCGGCGCGGCATGCTGTCGGGCGCTCTTGCCGTGCTCAACGAGCGCGAGCGGCGCATCTTCGAGGCCCGTCGCCTCGCCGAAGAGCCGCTGACGCTGGAAGAGCTGTCGTCCGAGTTCGACATCAGCCGCGAGCGCGTGCGCCAGATCGAGGTGCGCGCCTTCGAGAAGGTGCAGGACGCGGTCAAGGCCGCCGCCAAGCGCCAGACCCAGGCGCTGCGCACGATTGAGGCGCAGCCGGCGGCGTAAGGTTAGCTAAGGCAACAAAAAATCAAGGCGGCGCCAGGAAACCTGGCGCCGCCTTTTTTGTGGCTGATTGGGAGTTGGCGAACGGGGGCGACAGCCAATCTCCCCCGCAAGGGTCGAGATTGGCAGCTTCACCAACGGCCCCTCAAAGCCCGTCCAGCGGAAACTTCAGGTACCGCCGGCCATTGGCTTCGGGTTCGGGCAGCCTCCCGCCATTCATGTTGACCTGCAGCGCATGCAGGATCAGCCGCGGCATCGGCAGCGTCCTGTCGCGCGCCTCGCGCAGGGCGACGAACTCGGCCTCGCTGCAGGCGGCGGCAAGATGGATGTTGGTAGCCTTCTGTATGGCGACCGTGCTTTCCCACAAAGGTTCGCGGCCGCCGGCCTGATAGTCATGGCCGACGAACACCCGCGTCTCGTCCGGCAACGCCAATATGTCCTGGATCGAGCGCCAGAGCCGCGCGGCACTGCCGCCGGGAAAGTCCGTCCTCGCCGTGCCGCTGTCGGGCATGAACAGCGTGTCGTGGATGAAGGCGGCATCGCCGATCACATAGGTGATGGAGGCCAGCGTGTGTCCGGGCGAGAACAGCACCTTGACCGGAAGGGTACCCACTTGGAAGGTTTCGCCTTCTCTAAACAGCCTGTCCCACTGCGAACCGTCGGCGGGAAAATCCGGCCAGTTGTAGATCGCTTTCCACAGTTTCTGGACCTCGATGACCCTGTCGCCGATCGCCGTCGGCGCGCCGGTCTTCTCTCTCAAGTAATGCGCCGCCGAGAAATGGTCGGCATGCGGATGGGTGTCGAGGATCCATTCGACGCTCAGTCCCTGCTCGCTGACGAAGTCGAGCATGACATCGGCATTCGTCGTTGCCGTAGCACCGGATTTCTCGTCGAAATCAAGGATCGGATCGATGATGGCGCATCGCTTCGTCGCCTGGTCGGCGACGACATACTGGATGGCGCCGGTCGGCTTGTCATAGAAGCCGCTGACCTGCGGCCTGGCCAAAGCTACGTCCAATTCCGGCTTCCCCAACTCTCGGTCGCCAGGAATGATTTTCTCTGACGACACCCGAGAGGAGCATGGTTGTCCGCTCGGGTGAGCCAGTCAAGTATCCTTTCGCTCGCGGCGACAGGAAAGCCAAAAACTGTTCCGAGCGGTCAGGCCGACGGCTGCTTGGTCTTCCGCAGATACGGCAGGATGGTCTCATAAGCGCCGAAGCGTTTGATTGCATCCTCGTTGGAAACGGCCGCGGTGATGATCACGTCCTCGCCCTGCTTCCAGTTCGCCGGCGTCGCCACTTGATGCTTGGCGGTGAGCTGCATGGAATCGACCGCGCGCAGGATCTCATCGAAATTGCGCCCCGTGGTCATCGGGTAGGTCAGCACCAGTTTGATCTTCTTGTCCGGTCCGATGACGTAGACCGAGCGCACTGTGGCGTTGTCGGCGGGCGTGCGGCCCTCCGACGTCTCGCCGGCACCGCCCGGCAGCATGTCGTAGAGCTTGGCGACCTTGAGGTCCTTGTCGCCGATCAGCGGATAGTTCACCGAATGACCGGTCGCCGTCTTGATGTCGTCCTGCCACTTGCCGTGACTTTCGACCGGATCGACCGAAATGCCGATGATCTTGACGTTGCGCTTCTTGAACTCGCCTTCGAGCCCCGCCATCGTGCCAAGCTCGGTCGTGCAGACCGGCGTGAAATTCTTCGGGTGACTGAACAGGATCGCCCAACCGTCGCCGATCCAGTCATGGAATTTGATCGTCCCTTGCGTGGTCTCGGCGGTAAAATCCGGCGCAATGTCGTTGATACGAAGGCTCATGGTACATCTCCCCTGTAAACGGAACCGTCGGCAGCGAGGAACGGCACGCGGCAACCCACGCCACCATCAAGCTGTCCCGCCCGGCATCGTTGCATCTTAGCGCAAAAATCGTGGCTGCAAGATAATATGAAACTCTTGTCGGCGGGAGGCGAGCATTTTTATGCTGCCGAATGCGCGGCGCGCGGATGAGAGCCTGGGGCTGGACAGGAAAGGTTCTGTCTCAGCTCTTGTTGACCGCCAGCGTCACAGTCAGGTCTTCCATGCGCTGTGCCAGCGCGCCGAGCGCATTGGTGAGCACGCTATCGCTCTTGTCGGCCTTGGTCAGAGCCTCGTCGCGGGTCTTGCGCAAGGTCAGCACTTCGCTTTCCATGCCCTTGACGCGTTTCTGCAACTCCGAGAGTTCATCCATCACCATGATGCCGGCCATAACGGTCAGCCGCTGATCGCCGATCTCGCCGAACGAGTCCTTCAGGTGTGAAACATAGCGGTCGAAGCGTTCGGCAAGGTCGATCAGATGCTCTTCCTGGCCCTCGTCGCAGGCCATGCGATACTGCTTGCCGTCGATTGAAACCGTGACCTGTGCCATCGGGCCAGCTCCTATCTGTCCAACACGGCGCGGATGGTTTCCATGGCAGTCACCAAACGTCGCGAGACTTCCTTGTTGGCATCTTCCAGCCGTTCGGCGCGCGCTTCGGAATTATCGAGTTCCTGCGCCAGCCGCGAGCGATCGGCATTCATCCGCTGCACCTCGGCCTCGGCTTCGGAGTAGTCGCGTTCATGCCCGAGCTTGGCCGCGACGGCGTTTTCCAGCCCCTCGATGGCCTTGCCCAGCCTCGCGATGACTTCCTTGAGTGTGGCTTCCCCGGTCATGGCCTTCGTCCTGTGCCCTGCCCATCACCGAATCGTTCACGTTCAGAACGCGTTATCCCTGAAACATTAGGCACCGGGTGAAGGCAACGTCAACAAAGCTCTCGCGACTGTCCCCCGCTAACGCTAATGTAGGTCCGCCGCCGGCATCACAAGACCGGCAAATGTGCACCCGATTTGTTGACTAAAAGCCCGCGCCTGCTATGTGTCGCGCACCCTTTTCAAGGGCTCTCCCAAGCCCCCAAACCCCCACTTCTGGAGGAACCATGACGTCGCGTGAACAACATGACCGGATGGCCAATGCGATCCGCTTTCTCTCCATGGACGCCGTCGAGAAGGCAAATTCCGGCCATCCAGGCCTGCCAATGGGCTGCGCCGATATCGCCACGGTGCTGTTCACGCGCTTCCTGAAATATGATCCCAAGGCCCCGCACTGGGCCGACCGCGACCGTTTCATCCTGTCGGCCGGCCATGGCTCGATGCTGCTCTATTCGCTGCTGCATCTGACCGGCTACGAAGACATGACCCTCGACCAGATCAAGCACTTCCGTCAGTTGGGCTCGAAGACCGCCGGCCATCCCGAATACGGCCATGCCGCTGGCATAGAGACGACGACGGGGCCGCTCGGCCAGGGTCTCGCCAATTCGGTCGGCTTCGCGCTCGGCGAGCGCATCATGAACGCAGCCTTCGGTAACGATCTCGTCGATCATTACACCTATGTCCTGGCCGGCGACGGCTGCCTGATGGAAGGTGTTTCCCAGGAAGCCATCGCGCTTGCCGGCCATCTCAAGCTCAACAAGCTGATCGTCTTCTGGGACAACAACGACATCTCGATCGACGGTCCGGTCTCGCTGTCCGACAACACCGATCAGGTGGCCCGCTTCCAGGCCTCCGGCTGGAATGCCAGCCACATCGACGGCACCGATCCGGAAGCCATCGCCTATGCCATCGAAGCCGCCCGCCATTCCGACAAGCCGACCATGATCGCCTGCAAGACGACCATCGGCTTCGGCGCGCCGACCAAGGCCGGCACCAACAAGGCGCACGGCTCCCCTCTGGGCGCCGACGAGATCGCCGGCGCGCGCAAGTTCTTCAATTGGGATTCGCCGCCCTTCGAGATTCCGGCCGACATCCTCGACGCCTGGCGCACCGCCGGCAAGGCCGGCGTCAAGGCGCGTACAGACTGGGAAGGCCGCCTGGCCAAGGCCGATGCCAAGCTGAAGGCTGAGTTCGAGCGCCGCATCAGCGGCAAGCTGCCGTCCAATTTCGACGCGGTCATTGCCGATTACAAGAAGAAGCTGTCGGCCGACAAGCCGAAGGTCGCCACCCGCAAATCGTCCGAGATGGCGCTGGAAGTCATCAACGGCGCCTTGCCCGAGACCATCGGCGGCTCCGCCGACCTGACCGGCTCCAACAACACCAAGACCAGCCAGACCAAGAACATCACCTCGGACGACTATGGCCAGCGCTATGTCCACTACGGCATCCGGGAGCACGGCATGGCGGCTGCGATCAACGGCCTGACGCTGCATGGCGGCCTCATCGCCTATGGCGGCACCTTCATGTGCTTTTCCGACTATGCCCGGCCGTCGATGCGGCTGGCATCGCTGATGGGCATCCGCTCGATCTTCGTCATGACCCATGATTCCATCGGTCTGGGCGAAGACGGCCCGACCCACCAGCCGGTCGAGCATCTGGCCGCATTGCGCGCCATTCCCAACCACAATGTCTTCCGCCCGGCCGACGCCGTCGAAACCGCCGAATGCTGGCAGATCGCCCTTGAGTCGGAAAAGACGCCGTCGACGTTGGCGCTGACACGCCAGAACCTGCCGACGGTACGCGACGAATTCGTTGCCAGGAACCTGAGCAGCCAGGGTGCCTATGAGCTGGCTGCCGCCAGCAGTGAAGCGGCGGTGACGATCTTCGCCACCGGCTCCGAGGTCGAGATCGCGCTCGGCGCGCGCGACCTGCTGGAAAAGCACGGCCATCCCACCCGCGTCGTCTCGGTGCCCTGCTTCGAACTGTTCGACCAGCAGAGCGACGACTACCGCAAGAAAACGATCGGCAACGCGCCGATCAAGATGGCGATCGAGGCCGGCATACGCCAGGGTTGGGATCATCTGATCGGCTCCGACGGCATCTTCGTCGGCATGACAGGCTTCGGCGCCTCGGGCACGATCGAGCAACTCTATCCGCATTTCGGCATTACCGCCGAAGCCGCGGCCAAGGCGGCGGAAGCCCGCCTGCATACAAAGTAGGTTCAAGGTTCGGCGAAATCGCGATAAGGCGGTTTCGCCGGGCTGACCCAACTTAATCGATTTAAATCCACGTCGCTGCGGCTGGATTCCTTCTGCTTCCGCCGCTATGAAACTGCGGACCCCTCGTCCGCCCTCCAACTCCCAGGGAGAGAATTATGACCGTCAGAGTTGCCATCAACGGATTTGGCCGCATCGGCCGCAACATCCTGCGCGCCATCCATGAATCCGGCCGCAAGGACATCGACGTCGTCGCCGTCAACGACCTCGGCCCGGTCGAGACCAATGCGCATCTGTTGCGCTATGACAGCGTGCATGGCCGCTTCCCGCATGAAGTCTCGGTTTCCGGCGATCAGATCACCGTCGGCAAGGAAACGTTCAAGGTCACCGCGATCAAGGATCCGACGCAGCTACCGTGGAAGGAACTCGGCATCGACATCGCGCTCGAATGCACCGGCATCTTCACCGCCCGTGACAAGGCAGCGGCACACCTGACCGCCGGCGCCAAGCGCGTCATCGTTTCGGCCCCTGCCGAAGGCGCCGACCTCACCGTCGTCTACGGCATCAACCACGACCAGTTGACCAAGGATCATATCGTCATCTCGAATGCCTCCTGCACCACCAACTGCCTGGCGCCGCTGGCAGCCGTGCTGCATGAGACGGTCGGCATCGAAAAAGGCATGATGACGACGATCCATTCCTACACCGGCGACCAGCCGACGCTGGACACCATGCACAAGGATCTCCACCGCGCCCGCGCCGCTGCCCTGTCGCAGATCCCGACCTCGACGGGTGCCGCCAAGGCGATCGGGCTGGTGCTGCCCGACCTCAAGGGCAAGCTCGACGGCATCTCGATCCGCGTGCCGACCCCGAACGTCTCGGTCGTCGACTTCAAGTTCATCGCCAAGCGGTCGACCACGGTGCAGGAGATCAACGACGCGGTGATCGCCGCCTCCAACGGCAAGCTCAAGGGCATTCTCGGCGTCACCCATCATCCGAACGTGTCGATCGACTTCAACCACGATCCGCGCTCCTCGATCATGGCGCTCGACCAGACCAAGGTGATGGACGGCAACTTCGTGTCGGTGCTGTCCTGGTACGACAATGAATGGGGTTTCTCCAACCGCATGGGCGACACATCGGTCGCCTTCGGCAAGACCATCGCCTGATCACAAGCTCTCTTTTCGAGACTTGGAACGCCCGGCTTTGCCCGGGCGTTTTTCATGAGCGCAGCTTGCGCCTTCCCAATTTGTGTCCTGCGCGCCAAAACATCCGAAAATCAGCGGCATAGGCCAAAAAGCCACCCTGCCGCCTTGCACTGGTCACGTCTTCGCCCCACTCTCTCGCAAAGCAGGAGACAGACGAATTTGAGGGGCTGATTTCAGGATGGAGCATGCGATCTATCTCGTCACGCTGGTCGGCACAGCGCTTGTCGTCGCCGCCGCGTTTTCGAGCCTGATCGCCTTCCGCTTCGGCGCTCCTCTTCTGCTCCTGTTTCTCTGCATTGGCCTCGCCACCGGCACCGACGGACTCGGCATCCAGTTCGACAACGCCCGCATCGCTTATTTTGCCGGCTCACTGGCGCTGGCCGTCATCCTGTTCGATTCCGGTTTCGGCACGCCGCTCAACGCCTTGCGGCAGGCTGCGGGCCCGGCTTTGTCGCTGGCGACCTTCGGCGTGCTTGTCACCACCGGCCTGTTCGGCGTCGCCGCCCATTATCTGCTCGATCTCACCTGGCTGGAATCCTTCCTGCTCGGGGCTGCCGTAGCCTCCACCGATGCGGCGGCCGTGTTCTTCCTGCTGCGCGCCGGCGAGATCAATCTGCGCGAACGCGTGCGCTCGACGCTCGAGGTGGAATCCGGCACCAACGACCCGATCGCCATCTTCCTGACCATCACGCTGGTAGAGATCATCGCCGCCCACGCCAACCCCGCCACCAATGTCCTGGTCACCAGCCTGTTCCTCGGCTTCCTCCTCAACATGGGCCTTGGCGCTGTCGTCGGCGTGCTCGGCGGCCTCGCCATCGTGCGCCTCGTCGACCGGCTCAATCTCGACCACGGCCTGCTGCCGATCTTCGTGCTGACCTTGTCGCTGATGGTGTTTGCAGCCGCCGGCGCCATTGGCGGCTCGGGCTTCCTGGCGGTCTATATCGCCGGCCTCATCTCGGGCAATTCCGATATCCGCGCCGTCACCATCCTCAAGCGCTTCCAGGACGGCATGTCATGGCTGGCACAGATCATCATGTTCCTCATCCTCGGCCTGTTCGCGACGCCGTCGCAGTTCCCGGCGATCATGGTGCCGGCGGTGCTGCTCGGCCTGTTCCTGATGTTCATCGCCCGTCCGATCGCGGTCTGGCTCTGCCTTATCCCGTTCCGTCTGCCGCGCCCCGAGGTCGCCTTCGTCTCCTGGGTCGGCCTGCGCGGCGCGGTGTCGATCCTGCTCGCCATCACCCCGCTGCTGGGCGGGCTGGAAAACGGCCGTGTCATCTTCAACACCGCCTTCATCATCGTACTCGTGTCGCTGGTCATCCAGGGCTGGACAGTCGGACCGCTGGCGCGCCGCCTCGGTCTGATCGTGCCGGCACGGCTCGGACCGCTGGACAAGGTCGAGCTGGAACTGCCGGGCTCGGCCCATCACGAGCTTCTTGCCTATCGCGTTGCACACGGCAGCCCGGTGGCGCGCGGCGAGCGCATCCCACGCTGGGCGCGACCCTCGCTGGTGTTGCGCGACGGCCGCTCGATGCGCTTCCAGGACATGGGCCGGCTCGCCGCCGGCGACCAGGTCTACATTTTCGTGCCGGACCGCTATCCGCGCCTGCTCGACAAGCTGTTCGCGAGCCGTGCAGTGGTCGATCCCGAGGATGCCGATTTCTTCGGTGCCTTCGCCGTCGACCCCGCGCGCTCCGCCGCTGAACTGGAAGCGGCCTATACGCCAGGCCTGACCGAAGCGGAGCAAAAGCTCACCGTTGGCGCGCTGGTCACGGCGCGGCTCGGCGGCCATGCCGAATACGCCGACCGCGTCCTGCTCGGCCCGATAGAACTGATCGTCCGCGACGTCGACGACAAGGGCAAGATCATAGGCCTCGGCCTCTCGTTCGAGCCGACCGCGCCGGTGGCGCGGGTGCCGGTCTTCCTCAGCGCCGGCGAAATCGGCGATCGTCTTTCCGCCTTCATCCGCAACTGGCGCAAGCCGACCGAGACGCAGGAGGCCGAGGCGCGGGCGGACGAAAAGCAGGCCCCGGAGCCAGCGCCGGAAAAGGCAGCAACCGAAAGCTGACAAACCCGCTATTGAGCGCTGCCATTCATCCGCCCCGCCGGTGCAAGATCGTGCCCACTTCAAAATTTCGGTTCGAGCGCGCCCTAAGCCTTGCATCGACACCGATGCGGGGTATGGTCCCCCGGTTTTTCGCGAAAGGAACCCCGCATGGCCGCCTTCAAGACACTCGACGATATCGGCAACATCAGCGGCAAGCGTGTGCTGGTGCGCGTCGACCTCAACGTGCCTGTCACTGAGGGCAAAGTCACCGACACCACCCGCATCGAACGCATCGCGCCGACCATCGCCGAGCTGTCAGGCAAGGGTGCCAAGGTCATCCTGCTCGCCCATTTCGGCCGACCCAAGGATGGCCCCTCGCCCGAATTCTCGCTGGAACCGATCGCCAAGGCGACAGCCGACGTGCTCGGCCGCCCCGTCGGTTTCGCCTCGGATTGCGTCGGCGACACGGCCGGAAGCGCTGTCGCCGCCATGAACAAGGGCGACGTGCTGCTGCTCGAAAACACCCGCTTCTACAAGGCCGAGGAGAAGAACGATCCGGCCTTCACGGAAAAACTCGCCGCCAATGGCGATATCTTCGTCAACGACGCCTTCTCGGCCGCGCACCGCGCGCATTCTTCGACGGAGGGGCTGGCGCATCTGTTGCCGGCTTTTGCCGGCCGCACCATGCAAGCCGAGCTTGAGGCGCTGGAGAAGGGCCTGGGAAAACCGGTTCGTCCGGTCGTCGCCATTGTCGGCGGCGCCAAAGTCTCGACCAAGATCGATCTGTTGATGAACCTGGTGAAGAAGGTCGATGCCCTCGTCATCGGTGGCGGGATGGCCAACACCTTTCTTGCCGCGCGTGGCACCAATGTCGGCAAATCGCTGTGCGAGCATGATCTCGCCGCGACCGCCAAGCAGATCATGATCGAGGCGGCCGAGGCCGGCTGCGCCATCATCCTGCCGGTCGACGGCGTCGTCGCCAAGGAGTTCAAGGCGGGCGCGGAATGCGAGACCGTCGCCATATCGGACGTGCCGGCCGACGGCATGATCCTCGATGTCGGCGCCAAAACCGTGACGGCCATCGGCGAATGGATCGACCGCGCCGCGACACTGGTCTGGAACGGCCCGCTCGGCGCCTTCGAGATCGCGCCCTTCGATCATGCGACGGTGGCAGCTGCCAAGCACGCGGCGTCGCGCACCAAGGAAGGCAAGCTGGTCTCGGTCGCCGGCGGTGGCGATACGGTGGCGGCGCTCAACCATGCCGGTGTCGCCGACGACTTCACCTATGTCTCGACCGCCGGCGGCGCTTTCCTGGAATGGATGGAAGGCAAGCCGCTGCCCGGTGTCGATGTGCTGAAGCGCTGAGGCTCCGCGGCGATCAACACTCGGAGAGCAAACAAGGCTGCCCGAGGCTTTCAATCGATTCGAGCTTTCCGATGCCATTCCTTTGGCGGTAGACTTCCGTTAAGCGCGGAACAACCGTTTCAGGAGAAGCAACAATGAGCGAACGTCTCGAAGACATTGCCGCCGCGATCGTCGCCGATGGCAAGGGCCTGCTGGCCGCCGACGAAAGTTCGGGCACCATCAAGAAGCGCTTCGACGTCATCGGCGTCGAATCGACAGCCGACAGCCGCCGCGACTACCGCGAGATGATGTTCCGCACCAGGGAAGCGATGACCCGCTACATCTCCGGCGTCATCCTCTATGACGAGACGATCCGCCAGAAGGCCGCCGACGGCACGCCGCTGGTCGACATCATCAAGGCGGCCGGCGCCATCCCCGGCATCAAGGTCGACGCCGGCGCCAAGCCGCTGGCCGGGTTTCCCGGCGAGACCATCACCGAAGGCCTCGATGGCCTGCGCGAGCGCCTTGCCGATTACTACAAGCTCGGCGCCCGCTTCGCCAAATGGCGCGCGGTGATCGACATCGATATCGCCAAAGGCGTGCCTTCGGGGACCTCGATCGGCTCGAACGCGCACGCACTCGCCCGCTATGCAGCCCTTTGCCAGGAGGCCGGCATTGTGCCGATCGTCGAACCGGAAGTGCTGATGGATGGCGCCCACGATATCGACACCTGCTACGACATCTCGAAGGCAACGCTGATCAAGCTTTATGACGAGCTCCATGCGGCGCGCGTCGTGCTGGAAGGCACCATCCTGAAACCGAACATGGTGCTGGCCGGCAGGAAGTCGGGCAAGGTGAGCAGCCCCGAAGAAGTCGCCGAAAAGACCATAAAACTGTTCCGCGAAACCGTGCCGGCAGCGGTGCCGGGCATTGCCTTCCTCTCCGGCGGCCAGGAGGACGAGGAGGCGACCGCCAACCTCAACGCCATCAACGCCATCGGGCCGCACCCGTGGAAGCTGACCTTCTCCTATGGCCGCGCACTGCAGGCCGCGCCACAGAAAGCCTGGAGCGGCAAGGCCTCGAACGTTGCCGCCGGCCAGGCCGCCTTCACCCATCGCGCCCACATGAACCATCTGGCAGCGCTCGGAAAATGGAAGGCGAGCCTCGAAC
>NZ_RZPH01000489.1:0-4312 GCF_004022825.1 Mesorhizobium sp. M7A.F.Ca.CA.004.04.2.1 | reverse complement strand
TCGTTGTCGATGCACAGCACATGCAGTCCGGCCAGCGAAGCCGTCGCGCGGGCAGGAACCCTGGCGTCGATCTCGCGCCGCGGTTCCTGCACGGCCGCGACGGGCAGGATGACGGAGAAGCGCGTGCCCTTGCCAGGGTTGGAAAAGATCCGGATCTCCAGCCGCAGCACCCGGGCGATGCGGTCAACGATGGAGAGGCCGAGACCGAGGCCCTCGGCCTCGCGCGCGCCCTCGTCGAGCCGGGTGAATTCGCGAAAGACGGTGTTCAGCTTGTCGCCGGCGATGCCGATGCCGGTGTCGATCACCTGGATCTCGGCCAAATCGCCGCGCCGTCTGACGCCAACCAGCACGCGGCCGTGGCGCGTGTATTTGATGGCGTTGGAGACGAGATTCTGGATCAGGCGGCGCAGCAGATTGCGGTCCGTCGTCACTGTCAGCGATGACGGCATGATGGTCAGCGCGAGCTTCTTCTCGGCGGCGAGCGGCCGGAAGTCGTTGCCGATCTGGCGCAGCAATCCGTCGAGGTTGAAGGCGGTATCGTCCGGCTTCATCGCGCCGGCGTCGAGGCGGGAGATGTCGAGCACGGCGCCGAGGATGGTCTCGACCGATTCCAGCGAGGATTCGATGTTCACGGCGGCCTTGCCGGCAGGCCCTTTGCCGGCCTTCTCGATCAGCGAGGAGCAATAGAGCCGGGCGGCGTTGAGCGGCTGCAGGATGTCGTGGCCGGCGGCGGCGAGGAAGCGCGTCTTGCCGAGATTGGCCTCCTCGGCCAGCATCTGCGCCTGCGCCAGCTCCTCGTTGACCCGGGTCAGTTCGATGGTGCGGGTCTTGACGCGCTGCTCCAGCGATTCATTGGCACGCTTCAGCGCCAGATCCTGTTCGACGCGCCCGGAAATGTCGGCATAGGTGGCGACGATGCCGCCGTCCGGCATCGGGTTGGAGCGCAGTTCCAGGATGCGGCCCGAGGTTTTCAGTTCCATCTGCCATGGGCTGACGAAACTGGTCAGGCGGTTGAGCATGGCCACACGCTGATCGGCGGGGATGTCGCCGCGTTCGGCGAGATGGCGCAGGATGCGGTCGAGCGAGACGCCGACCTGGCCCATCTCGTCGGGCAGGTCGAACAGCGCCCGGTACTGGCGGTTCCAGCAGATCAGGCGGAAATCGCGGTCGAAGACGGTGATGCCCTGTTCCATCTGGTCGAGCGCGATCTGCAACAGGTCGCGGTTGTGCTGCAGCGCCTCGGTGGCGTCGTCGAGCAAGCGGAAGGCATCTCGGGATTCGCGGTCGTGGCGCCGAAACAGCAGCGACAGGATCAGCCGCGCCGAGGAGGAACCGACGGCGCTGGCGAGCAATTGCTCGGAGAAGCGGATGACGTCCATGCTCGCCTGCTCATTGCCGTGCAGCGAGGTTCCGTTGGTCTTTTCGAACGACTGGAAGGAGCGCTCGGTGCGCTCGACGCCGAGATAGCGCCCGATCGTGTCCTTGAGGTCGTTGACGGTGATGGCGGTGCGGAAGCGGCGCAGGCTTGGCATCGGGCCGGCATCGCGCGGCACGAAGATCGACGCCTGGATGCGTTCCAGCGGCACCGATGCGCGCGACAGCGAACCGAGCACGAAGAACACCGCGTTGAGCGACAGGCTCCACAGCACGCCGTGGTTCAGCGGTTCGGCGACGGTGCCGAACAATGCCTGCGGCCGCAGCGCCTCGAAGCCGAACAGCCCGTGCACGATGATGCCGGTATCAGGGGCGGCAAGCGATGGAAACAGCAGCGTGTAGCCCCAGACGAGGATGCCGGCGACCATGCCAAGTGCCGCACCCCGGCCAGTGGCGCCGCGCCAGATCAGCCCGCCGATCAGCGCCGGCGCGAACTGGGCGATGGCCGCGAACGACATCAGGCCGATCGACGACAGCCGCGCGCTGTCAGTGCTCTCGCGATAATAGAGGAAGGCGATGAACAAAAGGATGAAGATCGCCCCGCGCCGAACATTGAGAATGAGCGTCGACCAGTCCTCGGTCTCGGAGGTCGAGGTCTTGAGCAGGCGGCGCACGAACAGCGGAATGACGAGGTCGTTGGAGATCATGATCGACAGCGCCACGCTCTCGACGATCACCATCGCCGTCGCCGCCGACAGGCCGCCGATGAAAGCCGCCATCGCCAGCAAGTCATGGCCAGTGAACAAGGGCAGCGACAGCACGTAGAGATCGCTGCTGGTCCCGGTGCCGACCAGCGACAGGCCGGCAAAAGCGATCGGCAGCACGAACAGATTGATCGCCACGAGGTAGAGCGGAAACACCCATGTCGCGGTGCGCAGTTCGGCCTCGCCGCGGTTCTCGACGATGGTGACGTAGAACTGCCGCGGCAGCATGATGATGGCAAAGCCGCTAAGGCAAGTCAGCACCAGCCAGGTGGCGAGCGAGGTGTTGTAGCTCATCGCCTGCCGGACCTGCCCGTTCTGGGCGAGCTTGTCGAACATGTCGCCCGGGCCGCCGAAGATCAGGAAGGTGACCATCAGGCCGATCGCCAGGAAGGCGGCGAGCTTGACCACGGTTTCGACCGCCACCGCCAGCACCAGCCCGTCCTGGTGTTCGGTGGCGTCGGCGTGACGGGTTCCAAACAGCACCGCAAACAGCGCCAGGAGCATGGCGACGACCAACGAGATGTCGCTGACGAAGGGATCGAACGAAGGCGGCGATCCCGTATAGTGCTCGACCATCAGGCTGACCGAACCGGAGATCGCCTTCAACTGCAGCGCGATATAGGGCACCGCGCCGATGGTGGCGATCAGTGTGGCGATCGCCGCGACGGTGAAACTCTTGCCGTAGCGCGCGCCGAGGAAATCCGCGATCGAGGTGATCTTCTCGGTCTTGGCCAGCCGCACGATGCGGTTGAGCAGCGGGAAGCCGAACACGAAGACGAGCACCGGGCCCGTATAGATGCCGAGGAATTCGAGGCCGCGTTCGGAAGAGAGACCGACCGAGCCGAAGAAAGTCCAGGATGTGCAGTAGATAGCGAGGCTGAGTGCGTAGATGAAAGGCCGCCCCCGGCTCGGCTCGGAGATGGCCGAGCGGCGGTCGCCGAGGCTGGCGATGGCAAACAGCAGCGTCACATAGGCGACCGCGATGATGACGATGAACAAGCCCTGCACGCTTGGACTTTCCTCCTCTGCCGTCTTTCTATCCGGCTTGCCCGGACGCAATCACAGCTTGGCGTCCGAGTCCATTGCAGAGCTGTGTAGGACGGTTCTCAGACCGGCGCGTCGGTGTCGATGTCGTTATGGTGAAGATCGCCGCTGGGCGCCGTGGAAGATGCTGCCGACAATGATCTCCTCCGAACCCATACGATAGAGGATGATGTGCTTGCCATGGACGAACTGATGGGTCCTGCCTTCATAGAGCCTGCCCATATTCGGGTAATCGCCGAGCAACTCAAACACCGCGTCGAGTTCACGCAGATACTTTTCGGCCTGAGTGTGGCCGAAGTTTTCGAAGGTGTGTCGGTAAATGTCTTTCAGATCGCGTTCGGCGCGATGCGTTATCCTATGACGCATGCGGGAATTCGGCACGCGCTTCCCGAATAATGTCGTCGATAGACTTGTCGCTGACGGGGCTCTCAAAACCTTCGTCGATGGCCGCCTGAATCGCTTTCCGCTTCTCATCGGGCGAAAGTGCGTCGAACCAAGCGCGCTGCTCCTTTGTCGGAGCCGCCCACGGGTAAACGTCAATGCTGATGGTTTCGAGCATGTTCATGAGAATATTGTAGGCGAAAACGCCTATGATTGCCAGAAATTCAACGCTGCTCCTGCCGAACCGTGGGTCTCGAACAACTGAACCGGGGTCGGTCTCGGCGAGCAACCTAGCCGGCTCCCGGTAAGGAGAAACCGGTTGCTTTCTCCTTTTTGCCGATGTTGCGTCAGGAGGTTTTTGTTATGTTGTCTCAGGTCGATGTCGCAAGGACGGAAACGGCAACTCGGCCAGTCACGACAAGGAGGGTCGAATGCTGAAAGAATTCCAGGAATTTATTTCCAAGGGTAATGTGATGGACCTTGCGGTCGGCGTCATCATCGGCGCGGCCTTCGGCAAGATCGTCGATTCCCTTGTCAACGACATCATCATGCCGATCGTCGGTGCGATTTTCGGCGGATTGGACTTCAACAACTATTTCTTCGGATTGTCCTCAGCCGTCAACGCGACCTCGCTGGCCGATGCCAAGAAGCAGGGCGCGGTCTTTGCCTATGGCAGCTTCATCACCGTGGCTCTGAACTTCCTCATCCTCGCTTTCATCATCTTCCTGATGGTCAAGGCGGTGAACAAC
>NZ_RZPH01000488.1:0-4315 GCF_004022825.1 Mesorhizobium sp. M7A.F.Ca.CA.004.04.2.1 | reverse complement strand
ACCCGAACCGGGCACGCTTATCCAGTTCTTCAAGGATGACGCCACCGCGTTCAACAAGAAGAAGCACGAGGTCATCGACGGCAAGGGCGTCCTCAACAACCGCATTTCCGAGTACATCTTCAACCATTTGAACCGCATGGGCATTCCGACCCATTTCATCCGCCGGCTGAACATGCGCGAGCAGCTGATCAAGGAAGTCGAGATTATTCCGCTCGAAGTGGTGGTGCGCAATGTCGCCGCCGGTTCGCTGTCCAAGCGGCTCGGCATCGAGGAAGGCACCGTTCTGCCGCGCTCGATCATCGAATTCTATTACAAGGCCGACGCGCTCGACGATCCGATGGTGTCGGAAGAGCACATCACCGCGTTCGGCTGGGCGAGCCCGCAGGAGATCGACGACGTCATGGCGCTGGCCATCCGCGTCAACGACTTCCTCTCCGGCCTGTTCATGGGCGTCGGCATCCAGCTCGTCGACTTCAAGATCGAATGCGGCCGGCTGTTCGAAGGCGACATGATGCGCATTGTCGTCGCCGACGAGATCTCGCCGGATTCCTGCCGCCTGTGGGACGTGGCGACGCAGGACAAGCTCGACAAGGACCGTTTCCGCCGCGACATGGGCGGCCTCGTCGAGGCTTACCAGGAAGTTGCCCGCCGCCTCGGCATCATGAACGAGAACGAACCGCCGCGCCCAACCGGCCCGGTGCTTGTCGCCTCGACCGACGGGCTCAAAGGCAAGCCGCACTGATCGCGGCTTGCCTCCCGATACTCAGAACAGGAGCATGTCCAGCGTGATCAAGGCCCGCATTACCGTCACCCTCAAGAACGGCGTGCTCGACCCGCAGGGCAAGGCGATAGAACACGCATTGTCGGGCCTTGGCTTCGGCGGCGTCGGCGCGGTGCGGCAGGGCAAGGTTTTCGACGTCGAGCTGGCGGAAAGCGACAAGGCCAAGGCCGAAGCCGACCTCAAGGCCATGTGCGACAAGCTGCTGGCGAATACGGTGATTGAGAACTACGCGGTGGAGATCGCCTAAATTGAAAGCAGCCGTCGTCCTTCTGCCCGGCCTCAACCGCGACCGCGACATGATCGCGGCGTTGACCAAGATTTCGGGAACGCCGCCGGTCACCGTGTGGCAGACCGACACCGAAATCCCCGATGTGGACCTGATCGCCATTCCGGGCGGCTTTTCCTTCGGCGACTATCTGCGCTGCGGCGCGATCGCCGCGCGCATGCCGGTCATGCGGGCGGTGGCCGAAAAAGCGGCCGCGGGCGTTACGGTCATCGGCGTCTGCAATGGTTTCCAGATCCTGGTCGAGGCCGGCCTGTTGCCGGGCGCCTTGATGCGCAACACCTCGCTGAAATTCGTCTGCCGGCAGGTGAAGCTCGAGATCACCAATGCCAACACCATGTTCACGCGCCGCTATCAGCCGGGCCAGATCATCCGCTCGCCGGTCGCGCATCATGACGGCAATTATTTCGCCGACGCCGACACGCTTGCCCGTATCGAAGGCGAAGGCCAGGTGGTGTTCCGCTATGCCGAGGGCACCAACCCCAACGGCTCGATCAACGACATTGCCGGCATCGTCAACAGCCAAGGCAATGTGCTCGGGCTGATGCCGCATCCGGAAAACCTGATCGAAGCAGCCCATGGCGGCACCGATGGCCGCGGACTGTTCGAGAGCGCCCTCGGCATCGCAGCCTGACGATATCGAAGCGAACAGCTTGAAAACAGCCGGACATTCCTGTCTCTTTGGAGCAAGTCTGGTTCATTGGGGAGAGAGACGGTCATGAAACTCTATTCGCGGCCGTTGTCGCCCTACTCGTCGATCGTGCGGGCACTGGCCTACATCAAGGACGTACCACTCAAGATCATCGCGCCGCCGCCCGGTTTTCCCATCCCGGAAGAGTTTCGCGCCATCTCACCGATGAACCGGATTCCGGTGCTGATCACCGGCTCGGGCGAGACGATCGTCGAATCGGTGGTCATCGCCGAATATCTCGAGGAACGGTTTCCGGAGCCGGCGCTGCTGCCGCCCGATTCCAAGGACCGGGCACTGGTGCGCATGTTCGCCCGCATCACCGATCTCGATGTGCTGACCCCGACGATGAAGCTTTTCGAGCTCCATTTCGTGCCGAAGCGCAACAATGCCGAGATCGACGCCCAGTTTGCCCGCCTGCATCACGGGCTGGCGGCAATCGAGGCGCGCATGGCGCAGGGCCCATTCGCGCTCGGCGACGACATCAGCTTCGCCGATGCCTGGCTGACGCCGACACGGTTCATCTTCAACAATTTCCGCGCCATGACGGGACGCCACGACCTGCTCGACGCCTATCCCAAATTCGACGCCTACCAGCAGATCGCCTCGCAACACCCGGCATTGTCGCGGGTGTGGGGCGAGATGACCGATGGTTTGAAGATTTTTCTGTCCGAGCTTGAGATGGGTGCCGCTTGATCAGACGCAAGACGATCGCGCTGGTCGCCGCGGCGGGCTTTGTGCTGGCGTCCTGCCAGTCGACGCCAAAGAGCACGCCTGTTCCCTCAGGCAAAAGTGCTGCGCTGCTGGTCATGGAGCAAGTGGCGATCGCTGCCCACAAATGCTGGATCGCCAGCAAGGACCCGGCCTTCAAACCGTACCAGATGGCCAATGAGCTGAATTCGTTCAGCGGCACGCCGCGTTTCCTGCTGGTGCCGGCCAAGCACTATGGCGGCAAACCTTTGCTGGTCGTGCAGGCGCAAGGCAATTCTAGCCGCGTCGACGTCTTCGGACCGCTGATGAACGATCCGCTCGGCGCCCGCATCGGCTCCGACATTGCGCGCTGGCAGGCCGGCAATCCGGCCTGCGCCGCGACGGCCTAGCCCATGGGCCGGTTCCTGCAGATTGTGGGACTGGTCGTCGGTCTCGCCGGGCTCATCCTGCAGTTCTGCATCAGCATTCCGGCGTCGATGGAAGCCGGCCGCAGCCTGCTCGGCTCCATCATTTTCGTCTCCAGCTTCTTCACCATCCTGACCAACATCGGCGCGGTGCTGGTGTACACGTCGCTGCTGTCACCCACCTTCTATGCCTGGCTGCCGGCCTTTGCAGGCGCGCGGATGCGGGCCGGCGTTGCGGTTTCGATCGCGCTGGTGTTCATCGTCTATGCCACGGTTCTGGCACGGCTCTGGCAGCCGCAGGGCCTGTTCCTGCTCTGCGACGTCCTGCTGCATTATGTGACGCCGGTGCTGTTCGTGCTGTGGTGGCTGATCGCAGGCGCTGACGGCAGGACGCGCTGGAGCGACATTTCCTGGTGGGTGATCTATCCCATCGCTTATCTGGTCTATGCGCTGGTGCGGGCGCCGTTTGCCGGCGAGGTGCCCTACCCTTTCCTGGACATCGCCAGGAACGGCGCGACCAGCGTCGTCATCTCAGCCGCAGCCATCACCGGACTTTTCCTCGTGCTGTGCGTGGTCGCCGTCCTTGCGGACCATGCCGGCGCACGCACCAGGGCATCAAAACTCGGTTAGCTATCAGTCCCAGAACGGCCTGATGCCCTCGCGGTGAGCATCGCAGCGTGTGACGCCGATATCCTTGAGCTGATCATCGGTCATTTCCAGCAGCGCCAGCCGGCTGCGGCGGCGCTCCAACAGATGGTCGATCCATCTCGCCAGCGATCTGACCAGACGCACCAGACGGCTGACAAAGCCGCTCCGGTCTGATGGACGTGTCGATTGGCCAGATAAACCGGCTCTCGAGTGACGGATTGTAGCGATTGTATCCATTATCTTTCTACCAGAATTCCAAATTGTACCCTTTTTGGCACGCAATCGATATGGATTGACTCATGTGTAGGTGCAATATAGAAACTTGTCACCATGACAAATTGGCTCCCCGATTTCACTGCCGGCTCCGGCCCGCTGTATCAGCGGCTGGCGGATTCCATCGAGACGGACATCGATCGGGGGGTGATCGATGCCGGCGCAAAGCTGCCGCCGCAACGCGACCTCGCCTACGACATCGGCACCACCGTCGGCACGGTCGGCCGGGCCTATCAATTGCTGCGCGAGCGTGGGCTGGTGAGCGGCGAAGTCGGGCGTGGAACCTATGTGCTCGGCCAGCGCGCGAAGCCGGATTTTCCGGCTCCGGACGTCGGCGGCGAAGGCACGCGCTATATCGATGCGCCTAAGGGCAAGCTGCGTTTCGACAGCACCGCAGCACCTGATATCGGCCAGGGCGACATTGTCGCCGGTGTCCTGTCGCGCACGGCGCAGGACCATCCGCATGAGATTTCGAGCTACACGCGGGACTTCCCCGACCGATGGTACGAAGCCGGCGCCCGCTGGTT
>NZ_RZPH01000487.1:0-4335 GCF_004022825.1 Mesorhizobium sp. M7A.F.Ca.CA.004.04.2.1 | reverse complement strand
GGGCAGCACCGCTTTCGGCGGCCGCCTCGTTGAGTTCGGCCTGGGCCGCAAGGCCTGCCGGCGAAAGATTCTCGAACGACGGAGCCGGTTCGGCCGCAGCAACGGATTCGGTCGGCGCGGCGGCTTCGGCCTCGCTTGGAGCCTCGTTGCGCTGGGGCTGGCCAGCTTGCTCGGCGGACGATGCATAGTCGCGCTGGCCGTTCTGGCCGTAACCGCCATTGGGGCGACGATCGCGATGGCGCCCGCCATTGTTGTCGCGGCCACCATTGTTGCGCCCGCCATTATTATCACGGGCCTCGCGGCCACCTTCCCGGTTGAGCGCAACCTCGGCCGGCGTCCCTTCGATGACCGGCTGCGGGCCGGCGCCATGGTTGATCACCGGGATCTGGGCATCGGAAACAGTGTTGCTGTTGTTGCCGCCATTGTCGAAATCGTCGCGGTCCTCGTCGCCGTCATCGTCGAAATCATCACGATTCTGCTGCGCGTTCTGGATCGGCATCTGCGCCTGTGCGGCCGCGATGATGCGATTGTAATGCTCGGCGTGCTGGAGATAGTTCTCCGCCATGACCCGGTCGCCGGAGCTGTGAGAATCGCGGGCAAGGGTGGCGTACTTTTCGGCGATCTGCTGAGCCGAACCGCGGATCTTCACATCCGGGCCATTGCTCTCGTAGTTGCGCGTCAGGGGATTAGGCCCCTTGCGGTTGTTGTTGTTATTGTTGTTGTTATTGTTACCACCGCCGCCGCCATTATTATTGCGACCGCGCATGCGCCTGTTCTGCTGTTGTGGCCTCATCAAACTCTCTTCATTTTGAAATTTTCGAAAAACTCTTCACGAACGGAGGCGCTCATGCAGCCAGCCGTTTCGTCTCTTCACCGGCGTTCGCCCGCATCGATTGCGTTGGCGCCACGTGCCATCCTGTTCCGGTTACATCACTTGCCGGACGATTCCCGCACGAAGCTTGGGCATCGTTTGCGCAAGAAGGCAGCTATTTCCAAGGAAAACCGAATCACTAAGAGCACTGCCTGCTTCGTCTCATCCGGTTAAGGCGACCCTAGCCGCATTCCCCGGCATTGCCAAGCGCTTTTTTGCACTGCGTCAAGGCTTTATCCTTTCAAAGACAATAACCCTGTCATTTCCGCCGAGGTCACGAAAAGCACCGCCCGACACGTAGCCGGCTGCAGCGAATATCTCGCAGCCCTCGTTGCGTTGCGTATGGCCGATCTCGACCGCAATCCTGCCTTCAGTTTCCAAAAACCTTGCCGCTTCCGCAGCGATGGTTCTGTAGGGGTTCAGACCGTCCGCGCCGCCATCCAGGGCCAGGCGCGGGTCGAAATTGCGGACTTCGTCCTGCAGATTTCCAATGTCTTCGGTGGTTATATAGGGAGGGTTTGCGGCGATTACATGGTACCGGCCGAAAACTTTTTCGAACCAGTCCGACTGCAGCGCCGTGAACCGGTCTGCAAGACCCAGTTTCCCGGCATTACTGGCCGCCGTCGCCAGCGCACCTGCGGACAGATCGACGCCGGTGGCGCTAGCCGTCGGTACGACGCTGAGCAGCGCCAGCGCAATGGCGCCGGTGCCGGTGCCAAGATCGAGGATGCGGCACCCGCCTTCCCGCGCCGCAACTGCCTTGACGAAGGGCAATATCGCCTCGACCAGCGTTTCGGTATCCGGCCGCGGCTCCAGCGTTTCCGGCGACAGCGACAGGCGCAAACCGTAGAATTCACGATAGCCGAGGATGCGATGCACCGGTTCGCCGCCAGCGCGGCGTCTCAGGGCGGCATCGATTTCGGCAACAATGCCGGCGCCGAGCCTGCGTTCAGGGTCCGCAATGGCTTGCGTGCGCGTCGTGCCCGAAAAATGCTCGACGATCAGCCGCGCATCGAGCGCCGGGTCGTCGACAGTGGTGCCAAGCCGGGCCCACGCTTCCCGCAGCAGCGGGCCGAGTGCGTCGGGCAGGTCAGTCATCGATGCCGATGTCGGCGAGCAATTTCGACTGGTGATCGGCAATCAGCGCGTTGATGATCTCGTCGAGTTCACCCATCATCACCCGGTCGAGCTTGTAGAGCGTCAAATTGATGCGATGGTCGGTGACGCGGCCTTGCGGGAAATTATAGGTGCGGATGCGCTCCGAGCGGTCACCGGAACCGACCTGCGACTTGCGCGATTCGGAACGCTCCTCGTCGGCCTTGCCGCGCTCCAGATCATAGAGCCGGGCACGCAGGATCTGCATGGCCTTGGCGCGGTTCTGATGCTGCGATTTCTCCGCCTGCACGACCATGATGCCGGTTGGCAGATGGGTGATGCGGACGGCCGAATCGGTGGTGTTGACGTGCTGGCCGCCCGAACCCGAGGCGCGCATCGTGTCGATGCGGATGTCTTCGGCCCTGATGTCGATGTCGACCTCTTCGGCTTCGGGCAGCACCGCGACGGTTGCGGCCGAGGTGTGGATGCGCCCGCTGGCCTCCGTTGCCGGCACACGCTGCACGCGGTGCACGCCGGATTCGAATTTCAGATGCGCAAAGACGCCTTTGCCCGACACGGTGGCGATGATTTCCTTGAAGCCGCCGGCGTCGCCATCGCTGGCCGAGGCGGTTTCGAAACGCCAGCCGCGTTCGGCGGCGTAGCGCTCATACATGCGAAACAGGTCGCCGGCGAACAGCGCGGCCTCGTCACCGCCGGTGCCGGCGCGGATTTCGAGAATGGCGTTCTTGTCGTCGGCGGCATCCCTGGGCAACAGCAGGATCTGGATATCCTTCTGCAATGCCTCGATGCGCTCCTCGATCTCCGGCAACTCGGCCTCGGCGAGCGCCCGCATCTCGGCATCGGTGCCCTTGTCGGCAAGCATGGCTTCCAGATCGGCCTGTTCACGCTCGGCCAGGCGCAATGCCCTGACCTTGGCCACCATATCCTGGATTTCGGCATATTCGGACGCCATGCGCACATAGGCATCCGGCGCCGGACCAGCCGACATCTGCGCTTCGAGCATCTCGAAACGCTTGACGACTTGATCCATACGATCGCGGGGCAAATTGACCATGATGAGGCTGCTACAATGGGATCGAACGGTCGTCGGCAAAGGCCTGCAGCAGCGCCCGCATCGGCAAGCCCTGTGCCGGAGCCATCAGATTGTCGTCGAAAAACGCCTTCAACTCGTCCAGCGGCAGTTCCGTCAGCATCGCCTTGACCGGACCGATCGAGGCCGGCGACATCGAGATCGAACGGAAACCGAGGCCGATCAGCGCCATCGCCGAGATCGGCTTGCCGGCGAGTTCGCCGCACAGCGTCACCGGCGTATTGTTGCGGACGCCGGCATCGGCGATCTGCTTGAGCACACGCAGGAACGGCGCCGACAGCGTGTCGAAGCGGTTTGCCAATTGCGTGTTGCCACGGTCGACGGCCATGACGAACTGGAACAGGTCGTTCGAACCGACCGAGACGAAATCGACCGCCTTCATCAATTCATCGAGCTGGAACAACAGCGACGGAACTTCCAACATCGCGCCCAGCTTCAGGCTGGTCGGCAAATGATGGGCAAAGCGCGACAAATGCCGCACCTCGCGATCGATGATCTCGCGTGCCTGGGCGATCTCGCCCAGCTCGGTCACCATCGGCAGCATCAGCTTCAATTCGCGGCCGCCGCTGGCCTTGAGCAAAGCGCGGATCTGGGTGCGCAACAACCCCGGCCGGTCAAGCGTCAGGCGAATCGCCCGCCAGCCAAGCGCCGGGTTCTCTTCCTGGATCGCACCCTTGAAATAGGGCAGCACCTTGTCGCCGCCAATGTCGATGGTGCGGAAAGTGACCGGCTTGCCGCGCGCCGCTTCGAGCACGTCGCGGTACAGCTTTTCCTGGGCTTCGGCCCGGGGAAATGTCGAGGCGACCATGAATTGCAATTCGGTGCGGAACAGGCCGATGCCGGCCGCGCCCGCTTCGGCAAGCTGCGGCAGGTCGACGGCGAGACCGGCATTCATCAGCAAATCGACCTGGACACCGTCCCTGGTCGTCGACGGCTTCTTGCGCAGTTCGCGGTAGACCTCTTGCCGGCGCGCCCTGAAGCGCACTTTTTCGGCATAAGCGGCTTCCAGGTCAGGCTGCGGCCGCAAATGGATCACGCCCTCTTCGCCGTCGACAATGATGGCATCGCCGTTTTCCGCCATGGAAACGGCGCCCTTCATCTGGCCGGCGACGGGGATGCCCATGGCGCGTGCGACGATGACGACGTGGCTGGTCGCGGCACCATCCTCGAGCACCAGCCCGCGCATCTTGTCGCGGGGGTAATCGAGCAGCTCGGCAGCCCCCATTGAACGGGCAACGATGATGGCATCCTTCGGCAG
>NZ_RZPH01000486.1:0-4337 GCF_004022825.1 Mesorhizobium sp. M7A.F.Ca.CA.004.04.2.1 | reverse complement strand
GGGGTGGTCGGCGTGCCGTGTTCGGCAAGATAGGCCGGGCTGGCGCAGACGACGCGGCGGATCGCGCCGACGCCGATGGCGACCAGGCTCGAATCGGGCAACTGGCCGATGCGGATGGCGAGATCGAAATGGTCCTCGACCAGCTGGGTTATGCGGTCGGCCAATGTCAGGCGGATGTCCACGTCTGGATAGGCGGCGAGAAAGCCGGTGACGACCGGCAGCACGTGCAGGCGGCCAAAGACGACCGGCGCGGTGATGGCCAATTCGCCGGTCGGCGCGCTGTATTCGCCGGCTGCCGTGCGTTCGGCCTCGCCGACCTCGTCCAGGATGCGGCGGCAGGCGGCAAGATAGGCCTGGCCGGCATCGGTCGGTGTCAGCCGTCGCGTCGAGCGATTCAGGAGACGTGTGTTCAGATGGCGCTCGAGATCGGAAATCTTGCGGCTGACCGTCGCCAGCGGAATGCCGAAACGGCGGCTGGCCGCGGAAAGGCTGCCGGCCTCCACCGCGGCGACAAAGAGCGACATGGCTTCGAGACGATCCATAGCTTCTTCCGGAAAATGGAAGGACAGGTTACGAATATGTCATCTCCATTTGAATGATGGAAGGCTCTATATTGTGTCTGTCGGCCTGCCCGCAGCATGGCCCACAAAGGAGTTGCCATGTCCGAAGCCCGACCGCCGCTGCCGCCGTTTACCGCCGAGACATCAGCACAGAAGGCGCGCATGGCCGAGGATGCCTGGAATTCACGCGATCCGGCGCGGGTTGCGCTCGCCTATACCAAGGACAGCCGCTGGCGCAACCGCGCCGAATTCCTGCAAGGCCGCGACGCCATCCAGGCCTTCCTGACGCGCAAATGGAGTCGCGAGCTCGACTACCGGCTGATCAAGGAGGTCTGGGCCTTCCACGGCAACCGCATCGCCGTGCGTTTCGCTTACGAATGGCGCGACGACAGCGGTTCATGGTTCCGCAGCTACGGCAACGAGAACTGGGAATTCGATGAACACGGGCTGATGCGCCTGCGCATCGCCAGCATCAACGACCTGCCGATCGGCGAGTCCGATCGTAAGTATCACTGGCCGCTCGGCCGGCGGCCGGACGACCACCCGACACTGTCGGAGCTCGGACTTTAGCATCTTGCCGCAAGGAGGCTTTCGATGAACGCGCATGCTTTCACCAGCGACGTCGCCTTCACGCCGACCGTCAAGGCAATCCAGACCCGCAAGGGCTCACGTCAGTCCTATGCCCGCGTCGAGGAGCGTGGCGGCTGGCAGGCCGGCATCACCCCGGACCTTGCCGCCTTCATCGAAATGCAGACCAGCGTCTTTCTGTCGACCGCCAATGGCGAGGGGCAGCCCTATGTCCAGCATCGCGGCGGGCCGGCCGGCTTCCTCAAGGTGCTGGATGAACATACGATCGGCTTCGCGGATTTTTCCGGCAACCGGCAGTTCATCACGCAGGGCAATCTGGCCGACAATCCAAGGGCGTTCCTGTTCCTGATCGACTATATGCACCGCCAGCGCATCAAGATCTGGGGCACGGCGCGGGTCGTCGAGAGTGACGCCGAGCTGATGGCGAAACTGATGCCGCAAGACTACAGAGCGCGCCCCGAGCAGGTCATCCTGTTCACGGTCTCGGCCTGGGATGCCAATTGCCCGCAGCACATCCCGCAACGGTTCGAGGCAGCCGACGTGGCGGCGGCACTCGGCGAGCGGGACAAGCGTATCGAACGTCTTGAGCAGGAGATCGCACGGCTCAGGGGAAATTCGGGCACGGCCGCAGGGGAATGATCAGCCGCCGGCTGCGGTTTCGGCCAGTGCGATGCCGTTGGGCGTCGGCTTGACCGGCACGATGCCGCGCGCCAGCGCCAGCAAATACTTGTTGTATTCGGTGAACAGCACGCGCAATGCCCGCGGCTTGGTCAGCCAGCCGCCATTGTCGAGGTTGGAATTGACCACCGGATAGGGCTCGAGCTTGGCGCCATGCAGCAGCCTGCCCATTTCCAGCAGGCTGCGGGGCATATGATAATTGTTGGTGACAAGGATCACCGTGCCATAGGCGTGGCTCTCGACCCATTTGGCGCTTTCCTCCGCATTGCCGATCGTATCGAGCGCGGCGCGGTCGATGTCGACGCAGCAGGAGAACAGTTTCTTGTCGCCGCCGGTCGCCGCCTGCAACTGGCGGCGGCTGGCCGAAGGATGGACGCCGCTGATCAGCAGCCGCTCGCCCTTGCCGGACGCCAGCAGATCCATCGCCGCATCGAGGCGGGACTGGCCGCCGGTCAGCACGATGATCGCGTCCGCCTTGGCCGGATTGGCAGGCGTGGTCAGGTGACTGACCTTATTGGCGAACCAGCCGAAGCCGCCGGCAAACAATGTTGCGAGGATGAGGACAGAGAGAGCGGACAGGCGCAACGCGGCTCTTAGACGGCTCACAGTGGAGCGGCCATGCGAACGGGCAACCACCACTGGCATCTGCCCAGCCGTACCGGTCGAATCCCGCGCGTCCATCGCCATATGGTTAATCCTGAAATGCGGCTTTGGGTAGGTAAAAGACGCACTTTGCGTTACGTGAATTCTCCATCCGTGATCACCCTGTCCTATCTATGTCGTTGTCCCAAAACCGGTTCCACTTTTGGGCGACATGAATTAGCCTGCATCCGGCTGGCGGACATCGATGTCGCTGAGATAGGCAACGACGGTGGCGTGGGACGTGGCAGCCGTCAGTCCGCCGATCACCAGCACCATCAACACGACACCGAGATAGCCTGCCGAACCGATGGCGAAATTGCCGAACAGGGCGGTCGCCTGGTCGGCCTGCGGCGTCGCCATATTGCGCGACGACCACCAGGAAAAGACGATGAAGACGAGCACTGCCGCGGCACCGCCGGCCGCCGCTCCCTTCATGCCGGTGACCAGGAAATGCCGGCGGAATTCGCGCGCGATGAAGCGTGCTTCGGCGCCGACGAAATGCAGCACTTCGATGATGTGACCGTTGCCGGCCATGGCGCCGCGCGTCGCGAACACCACGGTCAGCACGGTCGCCGACAGCATCAATGCCAGCACGGCAATGCCGATGGTCACCGTGGTGCGGGCCATCGCTACCAGCCGGTCGACCCAGGTGCGGTGATCATCGAGCGATGCGCTCGGCAGTTTCGGCGTGATCGCGGCGCGCATGGCAGCGAAATCGGGCGGGCTGTTCTCGTCGATGGTGACGATGATCAGGCGCGGCACGGGTAATTCATCGATGTTGAGCCCCGAGCCCAGCCAGGGCTCAAGGAGCCTCGCGGTCGCCTCGCGGTCGATGATCCGGGTCGTCTTGACGCCAGGGAATTCCCCGGCGATCTGGGAGGCCTGGGTAAGGGCTGCTTCCATGTCGAGGCCGTCGACCGGCTTGATCTGGATGGTCGCCTCGCGCGAAATCTGGTTCTCCCAGACGGACGCTGTGTCGCGCACCAGCGTCACTGCGCCGAAAGTCAGGCAGGACAGGAAGGTCATGATGGCGATCACCAGGACCAGTGCCCGGCCAGCGATGTTCTGCGCCGGCACGATCGGCGCCATCCTGCGCTGGGCGCGGGGCTTTGCCTCGGTCGCCTCGGCGTCCTGCTCCCGTTCCACAAAATGTTCGGCGGACAGTTCAGTCATAGATGTCCAGCCTTCCGCCGGCCAGGATCATGCGGCGCGCGTCGACCTGTTCCATCAGGCCAAGGTCGTGGGTGGCGATCACCACCGCGGTGCCGAGCCGGTTGAGCTCGATGAACAGCCGCAGCAGGCGTCGCGCCAGAGGCGGATCGACATTGCCGGTCGGTTCGTCGGCGAGCAGGATTTCCGGCTGCTCGATCAGCGCCCGCGCGATCGCCGCGCGCTGCTTCTCGCCGCCGGACAGAACCGGCGGCAGCACGTGCATGCGCTCGCCCAGCCCGACCCACTTCAACAGTTCGGTGACATCGGTGCGGTAGCTCGCCTCCTCGCGCCCGCGCACGCGCAGCGGCAGCGCGACGTTCTCGTAGGTGGTCATGTGGTCGAGCAGGCGAAAATCCTGGAACACCACGCCGATGCGGCGGCGCAGATGCGGCAATTCGGTGCGCGAGATGCGCGAACGGTCCTTGCCAAAGATGGTGATCAGCCCGCGCGTCGGCTTCAGCGACATGAACAGCAGGCGCAGCAAGGTCGTCTTGCCGGCGCCCGAAGGCCCGCTGAGGAACTGGAAGGAGCGCTCCGGGATGTGCAGGGAGATGTCGCGGAGGATTTCCGGACCCATGCCATAGCGGAGGCCGACATTTTCGAAACGAATCAAGTTCGACGACCTGAATTGCGGCACGGCGGCGAGCCGGCCTGTTC
>NZ_RZPH01000485.1:0-4344 GCF_004022825.1 Mesorhizobium sp. M7A.F.Ca.CA.004.04.2.1 | reverse complement strand
CTCCGCCAGGATCAGGCGGCCGATCACGCCGGCTGCGGCCGACCTCAAACTCGGACTCGAGCCCTCCCCTGCCGACGTCGCCGCCTCGCAGGAATAATCGCCAAGCCGCGCCGGCTTACATTCGTCATCGCTAAAGTTTAAGCTGCCGCATCCGCGCTGTTCTGCTATGGTTTGACGACCAGAAATCGTCAGGCCGGGGTGGAAATCTCGTGAGGCCGATCGAGACGCGATACGCCCGTAGCGGCGATATGAGGATCGCCTATCAGGTGGTCGGGCAGGGATCGCTCGATCTGGTCTTCGTGCCGGGCTTCATTTCCAACCTCGACCTGCACTGGGAAGACGAGGGCTATACCAGGCTCTTGAAGCGGCTTTCGGCATTCTCGCGGCTGATCCTGTTCGACAAGCGCGGCACGGGTCTGTCCGACCGCGTCGACGCGCATAACCTGCCCAGTCTCGAAACGCGGATGGACGATGTGCGCGCGGTTTTGGACGCTGCCGGCAGCGGCCGTGCAGCCCTGCTCGGCTCCTCCGAAGGCGCGCCGATGGCGATGCTGTTCGCCGCCACCTATCCGGAGCGGACGCGGGCGCTGGCGCTCTATGGCGGCTATGCGCATTTCCACAAATGGGTGATGTCGCCCGAACGCCTCGACGCTTTCATCGAGATGGCGGAGACAGCCTGGGGCACCGGCGCCACTCTGCCCCATTTCGCGCCGAGCCGGGTCGACGACGCGCATTTCGCCCAGTGGTGGGCACGTTTCGAACGATTGTCGGCGAGCCCGACGGCGGCGGCGGCGCTGGCGCGCATGAACGCCGACGTCGACATCCGCCACATCCTGAACGTGATCAGCGCGCCGACGCTTGTGATTCATCGCCGCAACGATGCGCGGGTCGACCCCGATGCCAGCCGCTTCCTTGCACAGAAGATTCCCGGCGCCCGGCTGGTCGAGATTGCCGGACGCGACCATCCGATCTGGACCGGCGATGTCGACGGGGTGGCCGACTTGATCGAGGAATTCCTGACCGGCGAGCGCGCCGTAGGCGAAGTGGACCGCGTGCTGGCGGCACTTCTGGTGACACGCATCTACGATACGGCGCGGCTCGGCGACCGCATGTGGAGCGAACGCAGCCAACGCTTCCAGGAAACCTGGCGGCTGCTGGTCGGACGCCATGGTGGGCGCTCTGTGGGCCTGCATGGCGAGTTGATGATTTCGCGCTTCGACGGCCCGGCACGCGCCATACGCTGCGCGGCAGCCCTGCGCGAGGCGGCGCAGGAAATCGGCGTGGCAAGCGCGCAAGGGGCGCATGTCGGCGAGATCGAAATGCGCGGTCCGCCCGTCGGGATGACGGCGCGGGTGGCGATGCAACTGGCCGCCCATGCCGGCCGCGGCGACATTATCGCGTCGCGTCTGATCGCCGATCTGGCGGCTGGGTCGGGCCTGCATTTCACCGACGCCGGGCGCATCAGCGTCGACGAGTTGGAGGAGCCGCTGGCGCTGGTCCATGCGACGTCCGAACAGCATCTGGAACCCGCCTGCCGGCCCAAACCCAGGGTTGCCGAGCCGGCCGCATTGACGGCGCGCGAAAGCGAGGTGGTGAGCCTCGTCGCCGACGGCAAGAGCAATGCCGCGATCGCCGCCGAATTGAGGCTGAGCGAACACACGGTCAAGCGCCATGTCGCCAACATACTGCTCAAGCTGGACCTGCCGTCGCGGGCGGCGGCGGCGGCGTTTTCGGCCAGGCACCCTGGCCCGCACGGGCCATGAGAGCCATGGCGCTTTCGGGCGAAGCGGCCATGGGCGGGTAAGCGCTATCAATTCTCTCCATGCAGGCCAGGCGGATGTCGTCGGGAAAGGTGCTGCGAACGGAGGAGGAAATGCTGACGTCGAACCAAACACTCAAATCGCTTGCGATAGCGGCAAGCGTCGGAGCGCTGTTCGCTATCGCTCCCGCAAAGGCCGAGGATGCGTCCGCGGCGGCTGCCTACAAGGATATCGAGGCGACGCTCGGCTCGGTGCCGGACATGTTCAGAACGCTGCCGGATGTGGCCGTTGCCGGCGCTTGGGCCGAGATCAAGGGCGTGCAGCTCAACCCGAAGACGGCGCTTGACGGCAAGACCAAGGAGCTTTTGGGCCTCGCCGTCGCGGCGCAGATCCCATGCCAGTATTGCATCTATTTCCACACCGAGGCGGCCAAGCTCAACGGCGCCAGCGACGAGGAGATCAAGGAGGCGGTCGCGATGTCCGCGATCGTGCGCCACTGGTCGACGATGCTCAACGGCAGTCAGGTCGATCTGACGACCTTCAAGAAGCAGGCCGACGACGTGTTCGCGGCCGTCAAGGCGAAGTCGCAGTGAGGAAATCCCTGCCCGGCGACGAGCGCCGGGCAGCCCTTCGACCATCAACCGCCCGGTCGCAAGACGGGCCAATGGAGGATGACATGCTGACCAAGACCCAAACAGTGGATGGCGCATCGATCAAGAAGGCCATCGAAACCCGTGACGGCAAGATGCTGTCGAGCTTCTATGCCGACGACGCGCTGGTGCGGGTGATCGACCGCAACAACCCGCCGAGCAAGCCGCGCGAGATCCGCGGACGCGCGGCGATCACCACATTCTGGGACGACATCTGCAGCCGGGCGATGACCCACAAGGTCGACACCACCATCGCCGACGGCGACAGCCTCGCCTTCACCCAGGCCTGCGCCTATCCGGACGGCACCAAGGTGTTCTGCGCGGCGATGCTGGAGCTGAAAGACGGGCGGATCGCAAGGCAGACCGTCGTGCAGGCCTGGGACGAGTAGACCAACAGCCTGTGGATCAACCGCGGCCTGGGCCGCAAACCTGGAGGAGAAGACGATGTTCAGCGCCAGATGGCAGATCGACGCCAAGTTCGGGCACAAGCAGACCGTGCTCGACCTGTTGAAGAAATGGGAACGCGAGATCGGCTCGCAGGTCGGCATCGACGAGCTGGAATTCCAGATCATGACCGGTTCGATCGGCGCGCGGGAGGCGACGGTCGAGTCCCATCACCAGGTCGAAAGCCTGGCCCAACTGGAGGCGTTCTTCGCCAAGATCGGCAAGATCGACGCGCATGCCAAATGGGGCAAGGAGATCGAGCCCTATGTCGTGTCGGGCACCAGCCTGTGGAATATTTATCGCATTGTGGAGTAGTGACTCTTCTCCCCGTTTCACGGGGAGAAGATGCCGGCAGGCAGATGACGGGCGGAGCCCGCTTTGCCAGGGACGCGCTGCCCCTCATCCGGCCCTTCGGGCCACCTTCTCCCCGTAAAGCGGGGAGAAGGGAAGGCGCTAGCTGTGAGCCACCATCACATGGCGCACGGCGGTGTAGTCTTCCAGCGCGTAGAGCGACATGTCCTTGCCGTAGCCGGACTGTTTCAGCCCGCCATGCGGCATCTCGTTGGTCAGCATGAAATGCGTGTTGATCCAGGTGCAGCCATATTGCAGGCGGGCGGCCGTCGCCATGGCGCGCGAGACATCCTTGGTCCATACCGATGACGCCAGGCCGTAGTCGCTGTCATTGGCCCAGTTCACCGCGTCGTCGACTTCCGAAAAACGAGTAACCGAGACGACCGGGCCGAACACTTCGCGGCGGACAATCTCATCTTCCTGCAGCGCGCCGGCGACGACGGTCGGCTGGTAGTAGAAGCCAGAACCCTCGCCCGGCTTGCCGCCGGTGGTGATCTCGATGTGCTTCAGTTCCGAGGCGCGCTCGACGAAACTCGACACGCGGTCGCGCTGGCGGCGGGAGATGAGCGGGCCGATCTCGTTTTCAGTGTCGTCGGGACGGTTGTATTTGATGGTCGAGACGGCCGAGGAGAGATCGGCGACGAGTTTGTCGTAGATCTTCTTGCCGGCGTAGATGCGGCAGGCGGCGGTGCAGTCCTGGCCGGCATTGTAATAGCCGAAGGCACGCAGACCGCTGACCACGGCGCCAAGATCGGCGTCGTCAAAGACGATGACCGGTGCCTTGCCGCCGAGCTCGAGATGCGTGCGCTTGACCGACTTGGCGGCCGCCTGCAGCACTTTCTTGCCGGTGGCGACGTCGCCGGTGATCGAGATCATGTTGACCTTGGGATGATTGATCAGCGTGTTGCCGACGCTGTCGCCGCGGCCGAGGACGACATTGACCACGCCTTCCGGCAGGATTTCCGCAAGTATCTTGGCAAGCTTCAGCGCCGTCAGCGGAGTCTGCTCCGACGGCTTGAAAACGACCGTGTTGCCGCCGGCGATCGCCGGCGCCAGCTTCCAGGCCATCATCATCAGCGGGTAGTTCCACGGCGCGATGGAGGCGACGATGCCGATCGGGTCGCGCCTGACCATCGAAG
>NZ_RZPH01000484.1:0-4345 GCF_004022825.1 Mesorhizobium sp. M7A.F.Ca.CA.004.04.2.1 | reverse complement strand
GCCTATGACGAGCTGCTGGCGGGCCAGGTCTCGCTGGCGCTGGTGCGGGCGAAAGTCCGCCGCCTGTCCGGCCGTCCCCTGGTCGGCGACGGCCGCATCGTCGAAAAACTGAGGGCCGCACTGCCCTACTCGCTGACATCGAGCCAGGAGTTCGCGCTGGCCGAAATCAATGCCGACCTTGCCGATCCCGAGCGCATGCTGCGGCTCCTGCAGGGCGATGTCGGCTCCGGCAAGACGGTCGTCGCGCTGCTGGCCATGGCGCGCGCCGTCGAGGCCGGCGGCCAGGCAGCACTGATGGCGCCGACCGAAATCCTGGCGCGCCAGCATCTGGCGACCATCACGCCGCTTGCCGCCAAGGTCGGGCTGCGCATTGCCATCCTCACCGGCCGCGAAAAGGGCCGCGAACGCGCGGATACGCTGGCCGGCCTGGCAAGCGGCGAGATCGACATCGTGGTCGGCACCCATGCGCTGTTCCAGGAGACGGTCATGTTCCACGACCTGGTCTTCGCCGTGATCGACGAGCAGCACCGTTTCGGCGTCCATCAGCGGCTTGCCATCACCGCCAAGGGCGACGCGCCCGACATGCTGGTGATGACGGCCACTCCCATCCCCCGCACGCTGGTGCTGACCGCTTTCGGCGACATGGACGTGTCGAAACTGACGGAAAAACCGGCCGGCCGCCAGCCGATCCGTACCGTTACACTGCCGCTCGAGCGGCTCGACGAACTGGTCGACCGCATGGTGGACGCCGTCGCCGGCGGCCAGAAGATCTACTGGATCTGTCCGCTGGTCGAGGAATCCGAAGAAATCAAGCTGATGTCGGCCGAGGACCGCTTCGCCTCGCTGAAACCATTGTTCGGCGAACGTATCGGGCTCGTTCACGGCCGCATGAAGGGTGCCGAGAAGGACGAGGCGATGCGTGCCTTCAAGCAGGGCGAGACACGCATCCTGATCGCCACCACCGTCATTGAGGTCGGCGTCGACGTGCCGGACGCCACCGTCATGGTCATCGAGCACGCCGAGCGCTTCGGCCTGGCCCAGCTGCACCAACTGCGCGGCCGGGTCGGGCGTGGCGACAAGCCCTCCTCCTGCGTGCTGCTCTACAAGGACCCGCTCGGCGAGACCGCAAAACGCCGGCTGTCGGTGATGCGCGAGACCGAGGACGGGTTCCTGATCGCCGAAGAAGACCTGAAGCTGCGCGGCGAAGGCGAATTGCTGGGCACCCGCCAGTCCGGCACGCCGGGTTTCCAGGTTGCGCGCATCGAGGCGCATGCCGACCTTCTGGAGGCCGCCCGCGACGATGCCAGGCTGATCCTGTCGCGCGACCCGGAGCTGCAATCGCAGCGTGGCGAGGCGTTGCGCCTGCTGCTTTATTTGTTCGGCCGCGACGAGGCCGTGCGGCTCCTGCGCGCCGGCTGAGCCAGGGCGGCAACCGACGGGTTGGCGAGCATCCCTTCGATCGGCTCGCCATTCACGACAACCATTTGCTTGACCTCGGGCGCCACCAGCCCGGCCGACACAATCAGCTTGGCGCCGTCCTCAATCGTCATGTCGAGCAGCACGATGTCCGACTTCGGCACATACATCAGGAATCCGGTGGTCGGGTTTGGCGTGCACGGCATGAATACGGCAATCAGCGGATCGCCTTCCTGGTCGAGCTTCTGGTTGATCTCGGTTTCCTTCTCGCTGGCGACGAACACCAGCGACCACACACCCTTGCGCGGATATTCGACCAGTCCGACCTGGCGGAACATGTCGCCCTTGTTGGACAGCACGGTCTCGAAAATCTGTTTCAGCGAGCCATAGATGCCGCGCACCAACGGCATGCGGCCAAGCAGGCGCTCGCCGAAATTGACGATGGCGCGGCCGACGATGTTGGCCGTAAGGAAGCCGATCAGCGTGATCAGGATGAGCGCCACGATCAGCCCGAATCCCGGCACAGGAAACGACAAATAGGTGTCAGGGCTGTAGCGGGCCGGAATATAGGGTTTCACCCAGGAATCGACCCAACCGATGAATGACCAGGCGATGTAGGCGGTGATCGCCAGCGGCGCGCAGACGATGAAGCCCGTGAGGAAGTAGTTCCTCAGCCGGGTCACGCCGGAAGTCTTGGGAGCGTCGGACATGATTCACCGGAGGCGCGGGTTGCAGCGCAACATTAGTGAACCGCCGTCCAGTTTGGAACTGCGAAGTTTTTAAAGAGCCGATTATGCCGCCACTTTCAACGAAACAATCCAAACGGAAGCAGCATACGTTCGCGATTAGCCGAAACACCCCTCCCCTTCGTCATCCACGGGCGGAGCAAGGAGCGAAGCGACGCGGCGCAGACCCGAGGATCCATTCCGTGGCGTCGGCCGAAGAATGCAACCCCTCAAGATGGTCGGCGGATCGTTCGGTCGCTATACTTCGTTCATGACGGGCTATGTCTATTTAACTGCGAGCCGGAAACGCGGCACCATCTATATTGGCGTCACAAACGATCTCGGCCGCCGAATGCCCGAGCACAAGTCTGGTGGGGTTCGCGCTTTACTGGGCGGTATGGCGTAGAACGCTTGGTTTGGTACGAACAGTATTTCGACATCCGCGATGCAATCCAGCGCGAGAAGTCGCTGAAACGTTGGCCGCGTCATGGAAGATTGAATTGATCGAAAAGGCCAATCCGGAGTGGTTCGAGCTTTTCCGCGGGACTGGGTGGTAGCGCCAAGTTCTGCACTGCTTTGATCCGCCATACCGTCACGGAATGGATCCTCGGGTCTGCGCAGGAGCTTCGCTCCCGCTACGCCCGTGGATGACGAAAGGATGAGGCCTATTCCACCGTCACCGATTTCGCCAGATTGCGCGGCTGGTCGACGTCGGTGCCCATGAAGACGGCGGTAAAATAGGCCAGCATCTGGATCGGCAGCGCGTAGATGATCGGCGAGATGATTTCCGGCACGTCCGGCAGGATGATCGTCTCCATCGTCTTGACGCTCGTCAGCGCCGCACCCTTGCTGTCGGTGATCAGGATGATCTTGCCGCCGCGCGCCGCCACTTCCTGCATGTTCGACACGGTTTTTTCGAAAATGTGGTCGTGCGGCGCAATGACGATGACCGGCATGTTCTCATCGATCAGCGCGATCGGTCCATGCTTCAGCTCGCCGGCCGCATAGCCCTCGGCGTGGATATAGGAGATTTCCTTGAGTTTCAGCGCGCCTTCCATGGCCAGCGGAAAGTTGGTGTCGCGGCCGAGATAGAGCACGTCCTTGTAGCGTGAGAGTTCACGCGCGATCCGTTCGATCTGCTCTTCAAGCTTGAGCACCTGATTGGCATAGCGCGGCGCTTCCGATAGCGCGCGCACCAGGGTCTTCTCTTGTTCTTTCGAGATTGTCCCGCGCGCCACGCCGGCCCGCACGGCAAGCGATGCCAGCACGGACAGCTGGCAGGTGAACGCCTTGGTCGAGGCAACGCCGATCTCCGGCCCGGCGAGCGTCGGCAGCACGACATCGGATTCGCGCGCCATGGTCGATTCGCGCACATTGACGATCGCGCCGATCTTCATGCCGGCCTTGCGGCAATAACGCAGCGAGGCCAGCGTGTCGGCAGTCTCACCGGACTGCGAAATGAAGAACGCCGCGTCGTTCTTCGACAATGGCATTTCGCGGTAACGGAATTCGGAGGCGACATCGATGTCGACGGGCAGGCGCGCGTAGCGCTCGAACCAGTATTTGCCGATCAGGCCGGCAAGATAGGCGGTACCGCAGGCCGAAATCGCCAGCCGGTTGATCTCTGCGAAATTGAACGGCAGATCCAGCGGCTTGGAGACGCCGCCGACAAAATCGAGATAATTCGCCAAGGTATGCGAGATCACTTCGGGCTGCTCATGGATCTCCTTCTCCATGAAATGGCGCCGATTGCCCTTGTCGACCATGAAGCTGGTCGAAAGCGACTGCTGGCGCTTGCGGTCGACCTTTGTGCCGTCGATGTCGAAGATGGTGACGCCGTCGCGGCGCACCACCGCCCAGTCGCCATCTTCGAGATAGGTGATCGAATTGGTGAACGGTGCGAGCGCGATGGCGTCGGAGCCCAAAAACATCTCGCCATCGCCATGGCCGACAGCCAAAGGCGGACCATTGCGCGCGCCGACGATCAGGTCCTCGTCGCCCTTGAACATGATTGCCAGCGCAAAGGCGCCTTCCAGCCGCTTCAGCGCCTGGTGCGCGGCCTCGACCGGCTTCAGGCCTTTGGCGAGTTCGCGCGCCACCAGATGGGCGACGACCTCGGTGTCGGTCTGCGAGGAGAAAGAATAGCCATCGCGGATCAGTTCTTCGCGCAATTCGGCGAAATTCTCGATGATGCCGTTATGGAC
>NZ_RZPH01000483.1:0-4346 GCF_004022825.1 Mesorhizobium sp. M7A.F.Ca.CA.004.04.2.1 | reverse complement strand
GGCTGAAGACGATGTCGAAGGCGCGTTTGGCGACCGAATCCCAGTCGTTGATCGGCTTGTCGAAGATGTCGAGCATCGGCACCGCGCCGATGTAGGAATAGGCGCGCGGGCGAAACTGCAGCGCGTTGGAATGTGCCGACAGCCGGATGTCGACCGGCAGCACCCACAGCTTCTTCAGCAGCTGCAGCACCCGCGATTCGGCGGTCAGCGGCAGCGATACGATCAGCATGTCGATGCGGGCGATGCGGGCGAACTCGATCAGTTCCGAAATGGTGCCGAGCTTGGGGTAGCCGGCGACGATGGGCGGCGAGCGCTTGTCGCCGCGATCGTCGAAGATGCCGCAGATGCGGATATCGTTGTAGGGCTGCTTTTCGACCGAGCGGATCAGGATTTCCGCCGCCTTGCCGCCGCCGACGATGACGGCGCGCCGCTCCATGCGGCCATCGCGCGCCCAGGCCCGGATCAGCTTCGACATCACCAGCCTGAGGCCGAAGATGAGAACGAAGCCGATGACGAACCAACTGCCGAACAATAGGCGCGAATAGTCCTGCGACATCTTCATGACGAATGCCGTCAGCGCCATCAGGGCGAATGTGCCGGCCCAGACCAGCAGCACGCGGCCGAAGTTGGCGATGGGCCGCATCAGGGCGACGATCTGGTAGCAGTCGGTGACGTCGAGCAGCACCACGGCAAGGAACGAGCCGGCTGCGATCGTCACCGGATATTGCCAGGCGAGATAGTTGAAGAAACCGACATAGTGGAAATAGACGGCGAGCCCGGACAGGAACAGCAAGCCGAATTCGACCATGCGCAGGACACCGCTGACCATGATCGGCGACATCGTATCGCGCCGGTATTGCGAGGCGACCTGGCGGGCGACATCGTTCATGCCGCTTGGCGTGTCGCCGTCGGCCGGGCCGTCGAATTTACGCACCGCCTCTGCTGAAAAGCGGCGCGCGGGGTCGATCTCGTTCATGAGGGCTTTCCGCAAACTTCCCCATGGTCATAGCAAAAGAGAGCTAAGAAACCCTTGAAACAACGTATGGCTTTGGAACGGCTTGGCCCTGTGCCTACCTGTCGAGCGCGGCGAAATAGGCCTTCTCGATGTCGGCGGCCATCACATCGGCGCCGAAGCGTGCCTTGAGGTTGGCGCTATCGGGCATCAGGTCGCGATAGGCGACCGGGTCGGCCAGCGCCTGGCTCATCCTGTCGGCGAGCTCGATCGGGTCAGGTCGGATCAGGGCAGGGGAACCGGTGTCGAATATCTCCGGGATGCCGCCGACCGCGGTTGCGATCATCGGCTTTCCCGCGGCAAGCGTTTCCAGGACGATATAGGGCATGGCTTCGGCGCGCGAGGGAACGATGATAAGCGCGGCAAGGGCAAAGGCCTCCCTGGCCGGCATCGGCGGCAGGAAGCGGACATGGCGCTCGAGCCCGAGGCGTTTCACTTGCCCGTGGTAACGCGCAAGGTCGTCGCCGTCGCCGACCATCACCGCGGTCAGTGCGCGGCCGAACTGTGGGCCGGCGAGGGCCAATGCGTCGATGAAGATATCCGGTCCCTTCAGGTCGCGCATCATGCCGATATAAAGCAGGTCGGCTGCGTCCGGCTCGGTGATCACCGGCTCGAATTCAGTGGCGCGCAGGCCGTTATAGACGAGGGTGTTGGGAATGGGCGGCTCGCCAACCTTGTGGCGATAGGTCCGCCGCTCATAGTCCGAGACAAACAGCAGATAGTCGGTGAAGCGAGCCATGAAGCGCTCGAGCGCGAAGAACAGCTTTCCGATGACCGTGCTCTCGTCATAGTGGAGCGAGCCGCCATGCGGCGAATAAAGGCGGGCTACGCGAGACCTTGATACCCGCAACAAAGAGCCGAACAGACGGGCATAGGCGCCACCCTTGGCGCCGTGCCCATGCAGTACGTCCGGCCGCAATTCCTTGATGATCCTGTATGTGCGCCAAGCCGAGGCAAGGTCGCCGGGACCGACATGGCGCTGCATCGGCGTGCGATGAATGCCGAGCGCCAGCATGCCCTTCATCTGCTCGAACAAATGTTCCTCGAACGCGCCGCCCGTCGTCGAATCGCAGACGATGCCGACCGAATGCCCGGCGGCGACCTGCGCCTCGGCCAGGTCGCGCACATGCCGGAAAATTCCTCCGACGGGTGAGCGAAAGCAATGGACGATCCTGAGCCTGTCCGCCACGTGGTGTCTGTCAGAACAGACGTTCGCGGACGTAGACCGTATCGCCCGGCAGCAGCGGGTCGGAGGTGACCACGCGGCCGGTCATCACCTTGCCGTTGATGTCGCGGGTGATGTCGACGCTTTCCTGGTTGGCGCGCGGCGTAAAGCCGCCGGCAATGGCGATCGCCTTCTGCACCGTCAGGCCGGGAACATAGGAATATTGGCCGGCGGCACCCACTTCGCCCATGACGAAGATCGGCCGGTAGCGGTCGATCTCGACCGAAACGTCGGGATCGCGCAGATAGCCTTGCCGCAATTTGTCGGCGATCTCCTTTTCCATCTGCTGCGCGGTGTGGCCGCGCGCCGGTATGGCGCCGACAAGCGGGAAGGAGAGATAGCCGGATTGATCGACACTGTAGGTGTTGGTCAGCCCGTCCTGCTCGAACACGGTCACGCGGACGCGGTCGCCGGCGCCAAGACGGTAGGGCTGATCGAGCACCTCATGGAAGGCGGCCGGCGTCGGCCGGTAGCTGGAACAGCCAGCCAGCATCGATACGGCAAGCAGCGCGCGAAACAGGGAAGCAGTGCTTTTCATGACCGGACAAGTACCTTCGACTGGGCCGCTGCGGCGTCGCAGCAAACATCAGGGATCGAGGCCCGTTATCATCCTGTTAGGGTTAATGGCCGGTAAAGGGAGCGGCCGACACGTGGCGCATCGGCAAGAGTTTTTGTGATTCTTGGCGGTTTTGTTTGCCGCCCGCCAGTAAACCCTAACGGAAACTTACCACGATCTTAACGGCTGAGTTACCATAGTTGTTTACGGTGCGTGCTGACCCAGTATCGGAGTAGGGATGCATGTCCGTTCAGTCCGCGGCCGCAGATGTCGATGTCGATCTCAGGCAGCTCTTCGCCAGTCTGGCGAGGAACTGGCTGCGTATAGTCCTCGTCGTCCTGTTGGCAACCGGGCTGGCCTTCGCTTTCGCCTCGCTGGCAACCCGGCACTACAAGGCCGAGACGCAGGTGGAGATCGCGCCGCGCGAATCCATCTACACGCGGCCGGCCAGCAACAACAATGACACCGACAAGCCTATTCTCGACGAACAGGGCGTCGCCACCCAGGTCCAGATCATTTCCTCCAACGAAATCCTCAAGCAGGTCTCGCAAAAGCTTGGTCTGGAAAAACTGCCCGAGTTCAATGAAGCGCTCGACATGTCGGCGGTGAGCCGCGCTCTGGTCCTGGTCGGGCTGAAAAGCGACCCGATGGAAATTCCGACGGAAGAGCGCGTGCTCAAGAAAATGCACGAGAAGCTCAACGTCTATGGCGTCGAGAAGACCCGCATCATTGCCGTCGAGTTCTCATCGGAAGATCCCAAGCTCGCGGCCGCCGTACCGGACGCCATCGCCGCCGCCTATATAGCGGGGCAAGGGGCGGCCAAGCTCGAATCGAACAGCGCCGCGGCAGACTTCCTGGCGCCCGAGATCGCCGACCTGCAGCGGCAGGTCAAGGATGCCGAGGCGAAGGTCGCCGCCTATCGCGCCCAGTCCGATCTCCTGATGGGTGGCAACAATTCGGTGCTGGCCACCCAGCAGCTTTCGGAACTGTCGAGCGAACTGTCGAAAGTGCGCGCCAACCGCGCCGCGGCCGAAGCGACCGCCGACGGTGTGCGCAGGGCGCTGCAGAATGGCGGTTCGCTGGATGCCGTGCCGGAGGTTCTGTCGTCGGACCTGATCCAGCGCTTGCGTGAGCGACAGGTCGAATTGCGCTCCAACATCGCCGATCTGTCGACGACACTGCTTGGCAATCATCCGCGCATTCGCGCGCTGAAATCGCAACTGTCCGATCTCGACGCACAGATTCGCAGCGAGGCCCAGAAGATCATGAAAGGCCTGTTGATGCAGGCCGAGACGGCAAAGGCCCGCGAGAACCAGCTTGTCGCCGACGTCAACACATTGAAAGCCGCTTCGGCGCAGGCCGGCGAACAACAGGTCGATCTCGACGCACTGCAGCGCGACGCGACCGCCAAGCGACAGCAACTCGAACTGTACCTGACCAACTACCGCGAAGCCGCTTCGCGCCAGGATCGCAACTATCTGCCGGTCGACGCGCGGATCGCCTCGAAGGCTTCGGTTCCCTCCGAGGCCTACTTCCCGAAGGTCGGGCCGATC
>NZ_RZPH01000482.1:0-4367 GCF_004022825.1 Mesorhizobium sp. M7A.F.Ca.CA.004.04.2.1 | reverse complement strand
CATAGAAGATGGCCATGGCGACGAAAATACCGTGCCACCAGCCGTTGTTGCTTGGCCCTGACCAGGTCGGGCAAGCGCCGCTCCTGGCGCCAGCGCGGTATGTTGCGCCAGCAGGCTATGAAGCGGGCGGCGTCCTCAATGGCCTCTTCCGCCGAGAGCGCCGGGCCAATCGCGGCCAGGAACAGCGCCTCCGACGGTTTCAACTCGTCGATCACTGCCTTGCGCCTGACGTGATCCTGACGGGCGTGGGCGATGCCGTTTCGGCGGATGGCTTCGAAGGCTTCAAGCAGGGCCAGGCTGTCGCCGGCGTAACCGCAGGAACGGGCAAAATCGGTGGCAAAAGCGTCCATTATCGCTCCCGGGTCTGATGCAGTGGGCAGGTTCGTGTCTGACTCACATTTTCATATATATGAAAGCATAACTCAAATTGCACTAGAAGAAAAACTTCGGGGAAAGTTTGAAAACTGCGACTCGACTCCCGGCGCAAAACACAGGAATATGCGAACAAATCAGGAACAACGATGAGGCAGGGGCGATGGCATTGCCGGGCAGGGAACCAACAATCGCGCATGTCGCCTCGATCTCGGTCGAGTGCGCGGATTGCGGCCGCAACCGTTGGTGGCGACCCGATCAGCTGAAGCGGTTCGGCGTGACGGGGAACACGCCGCTTGCCGCTCTGTCGGGCCGCATCGTCTGCGCGGCCTGCCGTGCCGACGGACTGCCAGGAGCGACCGTTACGATCCAGGCGGCCTTCATCGACGAGCGCCAGCGCGTGCGCAGCGAAGCGCAGATGCTGAGCGATCGCGAGGTGCCGCTGGAGGGAGCGAGGCGGGCTTGAGTCTTGTCGAAGGGTGAACGGCCGGTTCGCGTGAGTGAATTGATCGTGCCAGTGGCACGATCAAAGGCCAGCGAACGCCGGGACGCTGCGAAGCAGCGGGGACCCGGCAGGTGGATCCTGCGCTACCCGGCCCTTCGCAAGCTCAGGGCGTTCAAGGCTCGAAAAGCCAAGCAATTGGCTTTTCGTCCGCTGTGCGGACCGCCTTTCACCCCGCAAGGGGAGAAGGCAAGAAGCGCTCCTCAATACCCCAGCAATTCCTTCAGCGGAATCACGCGCCAGACATGTTTGATGGCGTAGCGGTTGAAGGTCAGCGTCTTCGGCGGATTGTACTGCTCGACCACCAGCTCGCCCGCCGTGCGCTTGACCAGCTTCTTGATGAAGGCCTTGCCGTTGCGCTCGTTTTCCTCGGGGAAGGTCTCGATCACCACATGGTCGCCGGGCACCGCGTCGCGGCCGCCGCAATAGATCAGGTCGCCGGGCTCATAACGCGGCACCATGGAATCCGAGAGCACGTGCAGGGCGAACACCTTCGGCAGGTTGCGCACCCCCGGCGGGCGCTGGACGTAACCCGCCGGCTCGCCGTTGAAGGTGAAATCGCCATCGTCGCCGCCGACGGCCGCGCCCAGCACCTCGATATCCATCGACCCCGCGGGTAGCGGACCGGTATCGGTGACGATCTCCGCATCGGCGACCGGTCCGGCATCGTCGAGAAACACGACCTGCCCTTGACCTAGCGCCACCGGGTCGACGCGCAGGAAGGCGGCGGTCTTCAGGAGGTTCTCGGTCTTGGGCAGATTGCGGCCGGTTTCCCAATTGCCGACGGCGGCGACATCAGTGTCGTTGTGCTCGGCGATGTGGCGCATGACCAGGCCGCGCTGCTTGCGCGCCTTGCGGATCGCCGCCCCGACCTTGATCGACAGTTCCGTTCTTGCCATGGCGACCATGTGAGTGATGAAAGTGGCTCTCGTCTATGAAAGAATGGCTTGCATAAATTTGTGAGTTATGCTTATATATGGTTATGCAAAACCTGTCCACCTTTGATGGCGCAATGGCGCCGGCCCCGTGCGCGGTGTGCCCGGCGGCTGTCGCCCCCCTTTCATCCCGGCTGTCCTCCTCCCCGGCCAGGATGAAGCCCGAGGCTCGGTGCTTGACTGCACCAGCCCCGGGTCCGGTCCGCCCGTCTCCGGCGACCGGAACGGCCGGAGCCGCCGCTCCCAGCGGCTCCGGCCCCCAATCCGACCGGCATGGCGCCGGCGCTGTTTTTTCGGCTGGCCGCTCCTGCATCCGCACCGAGGACGGCACCGTCATCCTGTTCGACAGGCCAACGGGCAGGGCGGTTTCCGCCCTGGATAGAAACACGGCCGAGGCGCGGCTTCTGCACCTTGCCGGCGGGAAATCTACCCAATCCGGCTGAGGCTGGTCGGCTGACAGCCGGCTCTTGAAAAACAACCTGACTGCGACCCGGCCACCGGGTCGAACCTTGACGCTGCCCGACGGCGTGCGGCCGAACTTTGGATGGAGCTGAATATGGCAAGCTATAGCGACGCGGAATTGCACGAGATCGGCCGCTGGCTGAAGGACGGGCTTTCAGCCTCCAGGATTGCAGTCGCGTTCAGCGCGTTGCGCGGCAGCCCGGTGTCGCGCGACGCCATCATCGGCATCGTGCACCGCAACGCCATGCTGGGCGCGATCGGTTTTGCCAATGGCAAGGGGCCGCCGCCGCGAGCCAGACAGGCGGTGGGCAAGCGCGCTGAAAGCAAGCGGGCGACTGGCGCCCCGGGGACTGCGACGCCTGTCGTCGGCAAGATGCATGGCGTGCTTGCCGCCAAGGACATCCCCGCGCGTGAAGTGGCCCGGCCCAGGCGCCATTCGTTCGTGCGCGAGGTAGGCGTGCTGATCGCTGACGGCGTAGCCTATCGCCTGGAGACGCCGGCGCCGCCGCGCGCGGCCATCGGCCGGCAGCCGCATGGCGTGGCGATGCGTTTCATCGATTGCCTGTTTTCACGCTGCCGCGCGCCGCTGGATCTGACGGTGGAGGAGGATTCTGAAAACGATGCGCCAGGCAGCCGGCCGGGCGCCGACATGCTGTGCTGCGGCATGCGCACCAGGGCGCTGAAAAGCTATTGCACCTACCATCAGGCGCGCTTCCAGCGCCGCGTATTTGTGGCGACGGGGTGAGGCTTGGTCTCTTCTCCCCGTTCACGGGGAGAAGGTGCCGGCAGGCGGATGAGGGGCAGCGCTGACGAGGCAGGATTGAAAGCTGACATGAAATTCAAGCATCCGATTCAGATGCCACTTACCGAAGCGCTGGCGCCGCCCCTCATTGCCCTGCCGGGCGTTCGCTGTTCGAAAAGCCAAGCAATTGGCTTTTCGTCCGCTGCGCGGACCACACCTCACCGTGAACGGGGAGAAAGAAGCAAAACCTTATTTCGGCATTTGCCGGCCTTGCTTGGGCGTGCGGCTCTGCATGCTCCTTGCGTCCATCGCCATCGCCGGGTTGCCCTCGTCGACCAATATGCCGGTCACCCGGGCAAAGCCGGTAAACACCTTCATGGCGTCGGCTTCGGAAATCTGCGCGGCGATCGCCGCGCTGCAGGCGTTCAGCGCACTGCGGTAGACATGGCCGCGTCGCTCGAGCGGCCAACGCTGCAGAAAATCGGCGGCTTCGCTGACGCTGTCGATCTCTTCGATCTCATCTTCCACCCGCACTTTGAGCGGCACTCCGGTTTTCATCGTACCCACGGCGTTCACCTTCGCTTTGCGCGCGGCTCCAACTACCGCATCGATAAACGCGCCCCGCTGGCGGCCGGTTGCATCAATTTTTCGGCCGGCGCGCGATCCTCATGGGCTAGCCACCGCGTTCAGCCAGTCATGGGCGCGGCTTTTGGGCCTGGCCACCAGTATGTTCTGTTGCTTGGCCGCCCTGGTGAAGGCGTCGAACGCAATGCGCTGGCAGCAGATGCCTTCGACGGCGAGCGTAACCAGCCGCGTCGCCTCGAGATAACCAGGTGCTGTCTTGTCGGGCCATTGGTGGCGCAATGCCTCGGCTGCGCCGGCCACCGAACTGACCAGCATGGTTTTGTTATCGCAAAAGCGCACGGTAACCGGCATGAAGGCTGTCATCGGCGAACCTCCCCTTGGCATGGACGCGACATAACGTCGAAAGCTCGCGCCGGTTCCATCAGCCTGGATGCCGGGCGGCAAGGATGCTGGCGCAGCGGCGAGGAGGCGACGACCTCCGATTCAACGAAGGCCAACCGAACGGCGGCTCTCTCCGCCCTGCCGACCATGTGGGGAGATGCCCAACAGCGCGAAGGATCGCCGCTTTGCCGTTCTCCATCATCCCGAGCCAACCAGGAGCCTCCCATGAGCAAAAGGACCAGACCCGTCAAACCGCAGGCGCCGAAATTGCCGAAGGGCGAGGCCGAGCAGGTGCGCATACGCCGCGAGATCGGCCATGATTTCGCGCTCAGGGATGACGCCTTCGGCCGCAAGCGGCTGGCGGCGGGCACGCTGGAGGCTGCTCGTG
>NZ_RZPH01000481.1:0-4370 GCF_004022825.1 Mesorhizobium sp. M7A.F.Ca.CA.004.04.2.1 | reverse complement strand
CCAATGCCCGACTGCTGGATTCGCGCCAGTCCGTGGCCGACCTGCAGGGCAAGATCCTGGACTACGAAACCGCCATCCTCACCGCCAAGCAGGCGATCAGCAAGGCGAAGCAGGATGCTATCGATGCCCAGAACACCTTGAGTTCAAGTCTCGCCACTGACCGGCAGCAGACCGAGGCCGACCTGAACGAGGCCGCGTTGAAGGTGAACATGCAGAAAGGCCTGATAGCCCAGGCCAGCGATCCCGCGATGGCGGCCGCTATGACAAATGATCAGCAGCCGACCCTGCTCTATTCACTGGTGCGCAATGTCGACGGCAAGACCACCGAAATAGCCGCCAAGGAAGAAACCCCGGTGCTGCCCGGCGATGTGATCAAGATCAAGCTGGCGCCGCTGGCCAGCCAATAGACCGACTTCCAACACGATCCAGTGTTTCGAGCCAGAGCCTCACCCGACAATCGGGATGAGGCTCTGGCTCAGTTGTTTGAACATCTCCCTACGGAAACCATAATAGCGGTCTCGGGATCGAGGCTTCCCGTCCGAGCACATGCTTGCTCAAAAAGGAAGGCCGCTCCCTTCAGCCCGCGAGATGATAATTTATGAGGGACCGGCGCCCGCCGGATGGCCGGCATACCGAGGCCAGTCAGTCTCGCCCCCGGCCGCGTCAGCCGGCTCCAGAGCCGGTGACCGCCGCCTGCGGGTAACGGGCAGCCGCGCCAGCTTGAAGAAGCTGAAATACATCAGGAAAGAACCCATGATGTAGGGGTTGAGTATCTCGACCTCGACGAAGGAGCGGATCAGCAGCAGGACCATCACGCCGAAAAGGATCACCGAGTCCGCCTGCCATGCCTTGAAGATAACCGCCGAGACGTGGCCGTAGAGCGTGCGCAGCATGATCAGCGACACCAGCGTCGCTCCGACGAAGCCGAGTTCGACGAGGGCCTCGATATAGGTGTTGTGGAAGTGGAAGCCGGTGCGGGTGGTGATGTAGAATTCGTTCCACAGCCGCTCGGCTTCAGCGAAGCCCTGCACCCAATAGGCGGCATAGCCGACGCCGAGAATCGGCGATTTCTGGACCGTGTTCCAGCCTTGCTCCCACAGATAGGTTCGCCCGGTGAGCGTCGAATCCTTGCCGAAGAGGCCGAGGACGAAGTCCATCAGCCCGAGATTCAAGGCGACGAAGGCCGTCACGACCAGCAGGCCGGCGCCGATCAGGAAGATGACCCGGCGATAGCGGCGTGACAGAAGTTTGCTCATCGCAAGAAGCGCCACCAGCGCCAGCACCGCGGGTATCGACGCCATCGAGGTGGCGGAATGCGAAGCGACCAGGACATAGGCCGACAGCAGCACGACGGGCACCGCCAGGATGAAGCTGAGCCGGCCGCGCCTGTAGAAGGCAAGGAAGACAACGCAGAAATAGATGCCGAGCGAGCCGACAAAGCCGATCTGATTCTTGGAGGCGAAGGCGCCGACGAAGTTCACGGTGCCGTCGAGGACATCCTCGGAATAGTTCCCGACCTTCAGCGAATAGATGAGGACGACGAATATTCCGATCAGCGCCCCTATGGTCAGCGTGCGCACGCTGACGGTGCGCGCAGCTACGTAGGCGCAGGCGATATGGGAAAAATACTGGACCGACGTCCTTGCGGTGACGCCGGGGGCCTGCGACCAGAAAACCGAGAAGCAGATATAGGCCGCAAACAGCAGCGGCAGCCAGGCGCTGGACAGATGCCGCAGAAACCGCCGGTAGTCGACCAGGATGAGCGGAAGCCAGACCGCATAATAGGCCAGGATCAAGATCTGGCCGAAGATGACCGAATAGGAAAACGCCCAGATCGAAACGGCTACGGCAAAGGCGCCATAGACCGAGTTCTTCTCGGGATCGATCAGCAGTGACTTTGGAATCTTCATCTCAGGGTTCCGCCGACACGACCTAGGGCCGGCAAGCCATGAGCCGGCCGGAATCTTCGCAAATATGGGCGTGCAATAAACGGCGTCTCCATTGTGCAGTGCAATATAACCTATTGCGCCCGGCGCTCAATGGCAAATCCGGTCACCTTGTCTTACAGCGAGGCATCTGCGGAGAGATCAGCCGCTACCAAAGCGCTCCGCCGGTGATCTGGATGTTCTCCATGGTAATGCCCTTGGCCAGATCCGAGCACAGGAAGACCGCCAGTGCGGCAATCTCCTGCGGCTGCAGCATGCGCTGCTGCGGGTTGCCTTTGGCGATCTCGGCCATCGCTTCCTCAGCGGTGCGCCCCTTGCCTTCGCGCTCGACGACCTGCGCCACATTGCGGCGCATCAGTTCGGTCTCGACCCAGGTCGGGCTGATCATGACGCAGGTGACGCCATGCGCTGCCCCCTCCAGCGCCACGCAGCGCGTGAGGCCGAGAAGGCCGGCCTTGGACGCGCAGTAGGCTGGGTTGTCCTTCCAGCCGACCGAGGCGGCGGTTGAGCCGATGTTGACGATGCGGCCCCAGCCGCGTTCGATCATGCCCGGCAGTACCGCACGCGTGACGCGGAAGGCGCCCGTCAGGTTGGTATCGACGATCTTGTCCCATAGCGCGTCGGAATGGCCGCAGACCGGCTGCTCCGCGGTCGTCCCAGCGGCATTGACCAGGATATCGGCGGGGCCGATGGCCGCCTCGGCGTCAGCTGCGAACCGATTGGCGACGTCGCTGTCGCGAACGTCAAGGTGTGCGGCGTGAACCCTCGTTCCGTGGACGGTAAGGGCCGCACGCACGCGCTCGATCTCGTCCGCGCCGGGATAATAGGCGGCATCGGACTTGTCGGCGCTGGCCGGCGCGATGTAGGAGCCGACGGCGACATTGGCGCCGGCTTCAGCCAAAGCCGTGGCAATGGCAAAGCCCATGCCCGAGAACCCACCGGTAACGATGGCGCTACGGCCGGAAAGGTTGTTCATGGCGCACGGTCTCCACTTCGTTCCGGGCAGGCAATCAGGCCTGACCGTATTTGGCAATCACACCGGCGCAGCCTCCATCGCCAGCGTTTCATGTTTGCTGGAGCGGTTTGCCTAGCCATTCGCGATAGAAGCCTTCGAGGTCGGGCTCGAAATCGTGGACGATGGGATAGCCAGGTGCCGCCGCTTCCACTTCGTGCAGCGTGCCGCATTGCGGACAGATGAATTCGCGGATCTCCATCCATTCGGGATCGGGGAGATCGCTGTTGGGATAGATTTCGCGCAAAGCCCCCTCGGTGTTGCGGACGTTGATCGCAGCCTTCAGCTTCCAGTTCTTGCGATAGTCGCCGAAGGAGTGGCCGCATTCGCAGCGGGTAATGCGCTCATCGCCGCTCTGGCAGATGAACAGATGGTCCGAGACCGGCAGCAGGATCGGATCTTTCCAGGCGACACGATCCTGATAGACGGCAACCATCTTGAAGAAACGGTCATCGTCCTTGTAGGCACTCATGATCCGCCTTGTCTGTGGCCAGGGCAGCTTGCCTGCGACCAGATCGCCCAGGACTTCCTTGCTATACGAGGTCATGGCTTTGCTCCCGGCATGAAGATCGATCTGGCATCGACGTTCCAGAACTCGCTGAATTCGCTGGTGAAGCGCGGCGACAGCTTGATCGCGCTGGCGTACATTTTCTTCACCTCGGGGGCGAAATCGGCCCTTTCGACACGACCACGCTCCTTGGCGATCCAATCCACCACAGGGACCGCCTTGGCCAGACGCTCTTTGCGCATGGCGGCGCGGCGCTCGACCGTGGCGTCGATATCGGCGATGGGATAGCCGTCTTCATCGTCCTTCAGCACAATGCCGAAAACCTGGTCCGCCGCTTGCCGGGTGAGAAAGCCGTTCTCGACATCCCAGGCGGTCTTGATCGGATCGCGCTCCAGTACGTCGCCGTAACCACCGCCGCCATTGTAGGAATGGCTGAAGATGTCGCCGGATTTGTGCGGCGAGGTGATGTAGGGGCCCTCGACCACGACATGGTCGCCACCGATGTTCCGCTCGTAGTCGGAGACATGCGGATCGATGCCGGGCGCATGCGCCAGCGGTTCGCCTTTTGCCGCGAGTTCGTGAATGTCTGAGTTGCGCACGGCGCGATGCTTCTGGCAGGTCGGCGCCGGATAACCGCCGCACATGCCGCCATTGTCGAACACGCGCGAAGAATGTTCGGAGGTGTGGAGCCGCAGATGCGACGTCTTGTTGATCAGCCAGGTCGAGACGAAGGAACAGCCGCCGCGATATTTGCCGGCACCGCCGGAGTTGGGCACGATCGAGCGGCCGATATAGACCATCGGCATCGACTGTTCCCAGACCTCGATGTTGCCCATGTCGGATTCCGGGTTCCAGCCGACATAGGCGGTGTCGAGACCATCCTTGATGGCGAGCGCGCCGGAGC
>NZ_RZPH01000480.1:0-4371 GCF_004022825.1 Mesorhizobium sp. M7A.F.Ca.CA.004.04.2.1 | reverse complement strand
GCCTCCGCTTTGGCAAGCATCGGCATCAGCGCGTCGATGGCGACGACGCCCGGCAACTCGCCGGCATGGAGTGCCGCCTGTAGGTATGCCGAAGGAGCAGCCTTGTCGGAACCAGTGAAGCGGAACAGCGGGAATTCGTAGGAAACCCCTTCGCTTTCGCCGGCGATGCGCTCGATCGATTTCTGCATGACTTCCTCCATCAAGAGCGAGAGACATGCGATTTGAAGGCGCCGATGTCGATTGGTCCAGCCCGCCGCGCTATGGGCGCAAGAGGCTATTCAGCCGGAAGCGGGATGACCGGCGCGCGCCGGTCCAGCGCCTGCGACAGCACGGCGACGGTGACCGCCAACAAAGCGAGTGCTGCGCCGACCAGCGGCAAATTGGCATAGGAAACACCGGCGGAAAGGGCAACGCCGCCGATCCAGGCGCCGCTGGCATTGCCGACATTGAAGGCGCCCTGGTTCAGCGTGGCGGCGAGGTTCGGTCCCTCGGAGGCCGCCTCGACGACCCGGATCTGCAGCGGCGGCACGACGACGAAGATGAGCAGGCCCCACAGGAAGACGATGCCGACGGCAACGCTGGCGATTGCGCCGAACTGCCTGAAGCCAACGAAAAGCAGGGCCATCAGCAGCAGCGTGCCGATCACTGTCGGCATCAGTTTCCAGTCGGCCAGTCTGCCGCCGATAATGTTGCCGATGGTCATGCCCGCGCCGAACAGCAGCAGAACCCACGTGACTGCCGAGGTCGACAAGCCCGATACCTCGGTGAGGTAGGGTTTGATGTAGGTGAAGACGGTGAACAGGCTTGCGGAGGTCAGCGCCGCGATCAGCATGGCCAGCCAGACCTGCAGCTTGCCCAGCACGCGCAGCTCGCCGCGCAGGCCGCCACCGCTTGGCTGGGCGACATCGGACGGCACCAGCCAGGCGATCGCTGCCACCGAGATCAGGCCGATACCGACCACGGCAACGAAGGTGGAGCGCCAGCCGAACGCTTCGCCAAGTGCGGTTCCGGCGGGAACACCCAGGATGTTGGACAGCGTCAGCCCGGCGAACATCAGCGCGATGGCGCTGGCGCGTTTGTTGCGCGGCACCAGGCTGGCGGCAACGACCGAGCCGATGCCGAAGAAGGCGCCATGGCCGAAAGCGGTGAAAACGCGCGCGGCCATCAGCGTCCAGTAGTTGGGCGAGATGGCGCAAAACAGATTGCCGATGACGAACAGGACGGCCAGCCCGACCAGCACAGGCTTACGCGGCAAATGCGCGGTGGCCATCGCCACGATCGGCGCGCCGAAGACGACGCCCAGCGCATATCCGGTAACCAGCAGGCCGGCAGAAGGGATCGATACGCCGAGGTCGGCTGCGACCTCGGGCAGCAGGCCCATGATCACGAATTCGGTGGTACCGATGCAGAAGGACGCAATGGCAAGCGCAAGGATCGGCAAGGGCATGGGGCGTCCAGACTGAATCGGTTCAAATTGAGACTGCGCGAAGGACGCCACCGTGCGCAAGCTGCATTGCTGCATCGCAGCGATGCAGAAAAGGAAGAGCTTTGAAATGGGTCGCTAACAGGCTGTCAAACCAGCGGCTTCAATTCCTGGGCAATGGTTGGCAACAGCTCCGAGACATTCGGGTGGATGTGCACGGCACGCGCCAGCGTGTCGACGGGCGCCTTGGCGTACATCAGGTCGAGTACGCTATGGATAACCTCGTCGCCGCCGGGGCCGAGCACCGAGCAGCCGAGGATCTGCCTGGTGTCGGCGTCGACCAGGATCCTCATGAAGCCCTGCGTCTCGCCCTTTTCGATAGCGCGGCCGACGCGGGTCATCGGCCGCTGGCCGACCAGCGCGCGACGGCCGGATTTCTTCACCGCGGCCTCGGTCATGCCGCAGCGGCCGAGCGGTGGGTCGATGTAGAGCGCATAGGCTTCGATGCGATCACTGACCTTGCGCGGATCGTTGTCCAGCAGGTTGGCGGCGACGATCTCGTAGTCGTTGTAGGAGGTGTGGGTGAAGGCGCCCCTGCCGTTGCAGTCGCCCATCGCCCAGATGCCGGGCACGCTGCTGCGCAACTGGTCGTCTACAGAGACGAAGCCGCGCTTGTCGACCTCCACGCCAGCCCTCTCCAGGCCGAGGTCATCGGTGTTGGGCGTCCGCCCCAGAGCCAGCAGCACGTGCGAGCCGACCGCCGGCGGTTTGCCGGCGGAGAAGGTTACGGCAATGTCCTGGCCCTGTCTGGCGAAAGCGATGTCGTCGGCGCCGACATGGACCGTGATGCCCTCGTTTTCGAGGATCGACAGGATGGCGGCGGAGACATCCTCGTCCTCGCGGCCGGTCAGGCGTGGGCTCTTCTCGATGACGGTAACTTCGCTACCGAAGCGGCGGAACATCTGTGCGAATTCGAGCGAGATGTAGCTGCCGCCGACGACGATGAGATGGCGCGGCAGCACGTCGAGATCCATCATCGAGGAATTGGTCAGATAGTCGATGTCGTGGATGCCAGGCAGGTCTGGGACCGAGGCTCGGCCGCCGGTGTTGAGGAAGATCTTTTCGGCGGTCAGCAGATCGTCGCCGACGCGCACCGTGTTGGCGGATTCGAAACGCGCATGGCCGCGATAGAGGGTGCATTTGTCCATGCCGGCAATCCAGGTCTCGAGATTGGTGCGGGCGTCGATCGTCACCTTGTCCTTGCGCGCCTTGATCCTGGCATAGTCGACGCCGACGGGGCCACTGAGCGTCACGCCATAGTCGGCGGCGCGGCGCGCAAGATGCGCGGCGTAGGCGCTGGCGACCATGGTCTTGGTCGGCATGCAGCCGGTGTTGACGCAGGTGCCGCCGACCAGCTTGCGCTCGATCAGCGCCACGCTCATGCCGGCGGCCGTCAGTCGGCCGGCCAGCGGAGGGCCAGCCTGTCCGGCACCGATGATGATGGCGTCGAAGGTTTTCGTCGTCATGCCACCGCCGCTACGATCAGCAGGCCGCCGATGATCGCCACCGCGTCCTCGATGAAGGCGGCGGGCGGATCCTTGCCGAAGGCGGCTGCGAGCCGGCCGCGAGCTTCAGCGCCGCCCAGCGTGCCGATGACGGCGCCGATGGCGCCGGCAATCAAGCCGCCGATGGTGGCACCGCCTGTCGCGCCGATCACCGCGCCGGTGAAGGCGCCCATGACGATGCGGGCGCCGAATTGCTGCGGCACTTTACGGCTCGGCGTCGACGGCAACTGGTCGGTGACCAGTTCGACGATGGCCAGGATGGTGAAGATGCCGACAGCCGCCCAGTGACTCATGAAGCTCGCCCAGGTGCCGGCAACCGGCAGCCAGCCGAGATAAGCGCCCCAGGCAACGGCAGCCGGCGCCGTCATGGCGCGAAGACCGGCAACGACGCCGATCAGAAGTGCGAGAATGTAGAGCATGGTCGATCCCCCTCGATCACCGGGCCAGGACGGCCTTGAGACGCAGGCTACCATAGGTCCAATATTTGACCAGTACTTGCATCGGCGCTTTTCTGTTGGCCGCACTTGTGCTTTTGAAGGACGTGAACTGGAGACCGCGTCATAGCCGAAAGCGAGCGCGTGAAGATGGCGGCCGGCGAATGGTACACCTGCCTCGATGATGAGCTGGAGTCCTTGCGTGTGGTAGCGCGTGACGCGGTGTTCGAGCACAATTGCCTGCCGCCGCGGCAGCGCGGCAATCTCGGGTCGGGCTTGAAAGCTTTACTCGGCAACGCCGGCGAGGGTGCCCGCATCGAGGCGCCGTTTCACTGCGCCTATGGTTTCAACATCTTTCTCGGCGACGGCGTCTTCCTCAATGCCGGCTGCACCATCCTCGACACGGCGAGTGTGCGCATCGGCAAGGGAACGCTGCTCGGTCCCAATGTGCAGATTTATTGCGCCGAGCATCACAAGGAGGTCGCTGGGCGGCAAGCTGGACTGGAGATCGCCAAGCCGGTCGAGATCGGCGCCAATGCGTGGATCGGCGGCTCAGCCGTCATCCTTGGCGGCGTCAGCATCGGTGAAGGTGCCATCGTCGGCGCCGGCGCGGTGGTGACGCGCGACGTGGCTGCGAACACCACGGTGGTCGGCAATCCGGCACATCAGGTCAAGCGGGACTGAATAGATCAGGACGACAGAACGTACGTCATGCGCTCGCCCTGGTCGGTCCTTCTGGAGAATTCGCGCCGATATTGCGCCGGCGATGTCCTCAGCCTTGCGGCGAAATGCTGGCGCAGCGAGGTGGCGCTGCCGAAGCCGGCTTCGAAGGCGACCATGTCCATCGACTTTTCGGTCGCCTCCAGCAACCGTTGAGCCAGTTCTATCCGTTGGCTGGTCAGCCAATCGCCGAAACTGGTGCCGATCGATTTTTGGAAGCGGCGGGGAA
>NZ_RZPH01000047.1:0-13150 GCF_004022825.1 Mesorhizobium sp. M7A.F.Ca.CA.004.04.2.1 | reverse complement strand
CAAGCGTCGTAGACGGCCGCGAAATGCGGAGTGATGGCAACGCTCTCGTAACCCCATAGCGGATGGCCCGCCGGCAGCGGCTCGGTCGCGAAGACATCAAGCGCGGCGCCCTTGATCCGCTTGTTATCGAGCGCAGCGAGCAGGGCTGCCTCGTCGACGACGCCGCCGCGCGATATGTCGATCAGCACGGAGGAAGGCTTCATTGCGGCGAAGGCCGCCGCACCGAGAAGACCGCGCGTGCTGGACAGCAGCGGAACGCAGCATACGATGAAGTCGGCGCGTCCAAGCAGGGTCGGCAGCGCGTCCGGTCCATGCACCTCGTCGAGGCCGTCCATGGCTTTTGGGCGCGCGCGGATGCCGAGCGTGCGGATGCCCATTGCCTGTGCGCGACTGGCGACGGCTGTGCCCGTCTTGCCAAGGCCGATGATCAAGACCGTCTTGCCTTCGATCGGCTCGACGCGGCCACCGCCCCATTGCCGCGCCTGCCGGCGGCGCTCGAAGCCGCGCAGGTCAAGCGAGAAGGACAGCATGGCGCCGAGCGCATATTCCGCCAGCATGCCGGCGGCGACGCCCGCCGCATTCGTCACAGTGAGCCGCTCGGGGTCCCAACTGCCGAGATGATCGGTGCCGGAGCCGCCGACGGAGACCCATTTCACGCTCGGGCTTTCGACAAGCGCCTGGCGCGGATAGCGAGGGGTGCCGTCGAAGCGAACGGAATAAACCACTTCCGCTGCCACGCGCCCGATCAGCTCGGGCAGGGCGGCATAGCTGTCGCAACAATGGACGGTCAGATCCGGATGCGTCTCCTCGAGCACGGCCAGCGCAGCGGCTGGCCGGTCGGTGTGCAGGATGACGGATGGATCAGCCGACATGGGGCCGCTCAGCTCGGGCCAATGTGGTCGGCCGAAGGACCGAGCGCGGCAAGCAGTTTTTCACCACTTTCGAGTGTCGCGTTCTCGTGCGGCGCGCGCAGGGTCAGCCAGCGCTGGTCACCGGAGCGCACCGCCAGCACGGCCTTCATTGCCGGGATGAGGCCGGCATCCTGGATGATCTTGCGGAACGCCTTGACCGCCGCATCCGCCTCGGCAACGTCCTCGCCGGCGATCGCTCGATCGTAGAGGGCCCGGATGGCCGCGGCATTGAGGTTGACGGTCGCCGAGATGCAGCCCGCGGCACCATTGGCGAGCCCCTTGGTCAGCTGTGCTTCCGAGCTCGGGAAGACCGCGACCGCGGGCGCCGCAGCAATCACTGCCGCCGTGTTGTTCCAGTCACCGGCGCTGTCCTTGTAAGCCACGACGGTGTCGGGAAACGCCTCGCTCAGCCGTGCGGTCAAGGCGGGGCTCACCGGCACGCCGGAATTCTGCGGGATGTGGTATAGGATCATCTTCATTGCCGGGTTCGCCACCCGCGCGATCAGTTCGGTGTAGTAGCGGGCCTGGCCGTTGTCGCCGGCAGCGGTGTAGAAGAACGACGGCAGGACCATCACCCCGGCGCAGCCCAGCCCGACCGCATGCGCCGACAGCTCGACGGTTTCGGGCAGCGCGGTGACGCCGGTGCCGGGCATCAGCCGGCTCGGCGAAATGCCGGCCTCGATCAGCCACTCCAGCGCCTGCATGCGCTCGTGCAAGGACAGCGACAGCGCCTCGCCGGTGGTGCCGAACGGCGACAGGAAATGCGCGCCTTGGCCCAGCACCCATTTGGCATGCGAGATCCAGAGATCGCGCGCGATGCGGCCATCGTTTTCGAACGGCGTCAGGATCGGTGCGATGGTTCCTTGCGGGCGGGTCATGTGTGTCCTTCCGTATCGGTCGGCAACTCTATGCACTGCGTGGCCGCTGCCGCTGTCGTCCTGGCGAAGTAGGCCGACGCTGTGACGTCGAACATTACATCAAAACCCGCTTGCGAGCGGAACGTGACCGCCTCGACGTGACCGACGCGTGTTTGCGTTATGTCTTCGACACCGAATTGGTCGGCCCGGAGATCAAGCGCGCATAGCCGTTCCATCGCTTGCGGCGCGTGCGGGCCAGAGAGGCGCATCCACGCCCAGCCTTCCTCGCGCCAGGATGAATAGGCTTTCGCCCCGGCATCGTTCGCCCAGGCGGCTTTGAGTTCGGCCAGCGCCTCGGCCGCACCTTCGGCCAGCAGCAGGATGTCCTCGTTGCCGAGGCGCAGGATCCGCATGCCGTGATGCGCGCCGATGCGATTGACTGCAGGCAGCGCGATGCCGTGCGCCGTGAGCCAGGCGGCGCCGCCGCCGCCTTTCAGGCCAAAGCGCGGAGTGGCCGTCAGGTCGCTCAGCGTTACCGCGCCGATGGGCAGCTTGGTGCCGTGCGCCGCGCCGCCGGCCATGAAGGGGAAAACCGCGCTTGGCGCCATCTACATCTCCTGCCGTGCATTGGCGGGATCGAAGAAGGCGTGAGCAACCACGGGCGCGTCGACCAGATTGCCGTTCCGGCACTTCACCGTCACCAGGCTGCCTTCCGTGGAGTCGTCAACATGGACAAAGGCCAGCGCGATGCTACAGCCGAGTGTCGGCGAGAACCCGATTGAGGTGATCTGACCGACAGGATCATTTCCGCGCAGCACGAGGCAGCTGTCGCCGGGTATATCTTTGGCATCGGCCGGAAATCGCAGGCCCACGAGCTTGCGTGACTGTCCCAGCCTTGCGCGCATCTCAATCGACCGTTTGCCGATAAAGAAAGGCTTCTTATTCGAGACCGCCCAGCCAAAGCCGAGCTCGTCAGGCGTCGTGATCGCGTCGGTGTCCTGGCCGATCAGAATGTGCCCCTTCTCCAGGCGAAGGACGCGCGAGGCTTCGAGACCGTAAGGCTTCAAGCCGTAAGGTTCGCCGGCAGTCATCACCGCGTCCCAAAGGGCGGGCGCGAGGCTGGATGGACAATGCAGTTCGTAGCTCAGCTCGCCGGTGAAACCAATCCGCATGACGCGCACCGGCACGCCGGCGACAACGCCTTCGCGACCGCTGAGATAGGGGAAAGCCTCGCGGTCGAAATCGATGTCGCTGTCCAGCGCCTGAAGCACGGCCCTCGCTTTCGGTCCGGTGACGTTCAGGCCGCAGAACGCGCCGGTGAGGTTGAGGACATCGACTCGCAAGCGCCATTGCGCGTTCCAGAACAGCATGTCGGCATAGACGCGCGCCACCGCACCCGTGGTGGCGGTCACATAGAACCGGTCGTCCGCCATCCGGTAAGCGACGCCATCGTCGACCACCGAGCCCATCTCGTTGAGCATCAGGCAATAGCGCACACGCCCGACAGGCTGGTTGGCATGCGCCATTGTGTAGAGGCGGTCGAGGAACTCGCCAGCATCCGGCCCGCGCAGCTCCAGCTTGCCGAGCGTCGAGACGTCGAGCAGGCCGACCCCTTGCCGCACCGCCATGATCTCGTCGCGGATCGTCTTTTCGGCCGCGCCGGCATCGCCATAGAAATACGGCCGCCACCATGCGCCCACCGGCTTCATCACGGCGTTGAGCGCCAGGTGCCTGGCATGCAGTGCGGTGCGCCGCTCAAGGGGTTCGTGGTCGCCGGCAAGCACGCCAAGCGTCTCCGGTCCGACCGGCGGGCGGGCAGTGGTGATGCCGACTTCGGCGACCGCGCGGTTGGTCGCCTCGGCAACGATCCTGGCTGTTGCGAGCGCGGAATGGCGACCCTGGCTCGGGCCCATGCCGACGGTGCTGAAGCGTTTGACCAGCTCGATCTCGCGATAACCCTCCTTGACCGCGTTTTGCAGATCCTTGACCTGCAGATCTTCGTCGAAATCGACGAAGTCGCGGCCCTTCCGATCGGCGACGATCGGCAGCACATGGACCGGGCTGGTGGCCATCGGCCTGGTGAATATTTTGTCCTCTGCAACAGCGTGGCCGAGCCCCAAACGTGCGGCCACGGCCGCGCGATGCCCGCCGGCAATCGCGTCCTGCAGATCGCTGTCTCCAGCGACAGAGCCGGCAAGGTGGACCGGTGCTTTCGGCAGGCTGAGCGTCATTGATCCGGTGGTGGCGTCGTAGCCGACCTTGGCGCCGGCCTGGCAAGGCAGCTGCCAGGCAGGCACCTTGCCAGCCGAGCCAGCCAGCAGGTCGCACTCGATCCAGTGCCCGCCGATGCGAACCCGCGCAAGGTGACGATTTCCCGCTGTCCCCTCGGCGGCTTCGATCGCCGCGGCCTTCCGGATGGCCACGCCCTTGCCGTGCAATTCGGCTTCGAAGGCGCCCGTCTCGCCGCTGGATCTCGGATCAACGACTTGCATCACCGAGACGCCGGCTTCGACCAGATCGAGCGCGACACAATAGCCTTCGTCGCCGGTGGCCAGCACCACGGCCTTTTGTCCGGGGCGCACGCCGTAATGGCGGATCAGCCGCTGCACAGCGCCGCCGAACATGATTCCCGGCAGGTCGTTGTTGCGGAAGATGGCGGGCTGTTCGATCGAGCCGGTGGCCAGGATCACGGCGCGGGCGCGGGTGCGATAGAGCCGGTCGCCCTGGATCAGCGGCAGCCAGTTGTCCTCGTACCATCCGTTGCAGACGGTCCCGGTCAGCAGGCGCAGATTTGGCAGGGCCCGCAGCCGGGAGGACAGGTCGGCAAGCATGGCCGGATCATGCCGGCCATAGGTCAGCGACCCGCCGATCTCCGGGTTCTCGTCGCAGAGCACGACATCCGCGCCCGCCTCGGCGGCAGCGATGGCGGCGTTCAGTCCTGCCGGACCGGCGCCGACCACGAGAATGTCGCAGTGCAGGTGCGTCTTGTCGAAATGCCGGCGCGGAGCGGTGGTGTCGACCACGCCCAGTCCGGCCTTGCGGCGGATCATCGGCTCCCAGAATTTCTGCCAGCTGTCGCGGCGCGGCCCCATGAAGGTGCGGTAGTAGAAGCCGACCGGCATAAACCGTCCCAGCCTGTCGATGATCGCGTCGCGGTCGCGCTCGAGCGTGCCGTTGACGTTCTGCGCGCTGATCCGCAACCCCTCGCTGATCGGCGTGCGGTCTGCGGCGACGTTCGGCTCGAACGGCAGTTGCACCAGCGTGTTGGCATCCGCCCCGGTCATCGAAAGGATGCCGCGCGGCCGATGATATTTGAAGGACCGCGACAGCACCCATTGTCCGGAGGCAGCGAGCGCGCTGGCGATGCTGTCACCGGCATAGCCCTCGAAGTTCTTGCCTTCGAATGTGAAGCGGATGGGGCGGCTTCGGTCGATCCTGCTGCCCCAGGGCTCAGCCAGCCGGTTCATGGTTGAGCTCGGTGTTCGGAAGCATCGAAGGTGCGGATGATCTCGTTGGTGACGAGGTCGCGCTCGGCCAGGAAGAAGTAATTGCTGGGCACGTGCCGCCACCACTCGACCACGACGCCCTTGCGATTTTCGGCGCGGAACAGGTGTCGCGACCAGTCGGCATCGGCGGCCCGGTCCGGATCCAGCTCGGCGCGGACGGGCCCGAACGACTGGAACTCGTCTATATTGCGCTGGCCGTTCATCGGGCAGGTCAGGATCTTCATGGTCAGCGGCGTTTCATGGTCAGTGACTGGCCGCCGTAGCGCCCATTTCGTTGAGCAGCCGGAACGTCTCGAAACGTTCCAGCGCGAACGGCTTCAATATGTCGGGCACGCGGCCCCTGGCGATCGTCTCCGCCATGCGTTTGCCGGCGACCGGTGTTGCCTTGAACCCCCACGTCCCCCAACCGCAATCGAGCCAAAGATTTTCGAGTGGACTGGCACCCATGATCGGGCTGTAGTCGGGCGTCATGTCGGTAATCCCGGCCCATTGCCTCAGCAGCCGCACGCCCTGCAGGAACGGGAAGAGATGCACGGCGCCCTCGGCGAGGTGTTCCTTCATGTCGAGCGTCGAGCGCGTCGAGTAGAGCTGGTAGGGATCGGAGCCGCCGCCGATGACGACCTCGCCGCGCGAGGACTGCACCAGGTAGGTGTGCAGCGAGACGGAGGAAACCAGCGTATCCAGCCAGGGCTTCAGCGGCTGCGTCACCATCGCCTGCAGCGGATAGCAGCGGATGGGAAGTTCGACGCCGGCCATCAGCGCCACGTCGTAATTCATCCCGCCGGTCGCGATCAGCACCTGGCCGCAGGCAATGCGGCCGCGGTTGGTCTTGACGGCCTGGACCCGGTCGCCGACGACCTCGAAACCTTCCACTTCGGTCCGCTGGTGTATCTCGACGCCGCGCCGCGACGCCTGCGCGGCATAGCCCCAGGCAACCGCATCATGCCGCGCGGTTCCGCCATCGGCATGCCAGAGCCCGCCAAGGATCTCAAGCGTGCCGCCATAGTCCATGTTGAGGGACGGTGCGAGCTCTTCGACCGCTTTCTGGTCGACGACTTCGGTGCGCGTGCCCAGATGCTTGCCCATCTCGGCGCGCGCATGAAAGCTGCGCAGGGTCGCTTCCGTGTGCGCCAGCGTCAGCTGGCCGCGCTGCGAGAACATGACGTTGAAGTCGAGTTCCTGCGACAGGCCCTCGAACAGCTCGACCGCTTCCTTGTAGAAGGCGATGCCTTCCGGTGTGATGTAGTTCGAGCGGATCGTGGTCGTGTTGCGCGCCGTGTTGCCGCCCGCGAGGTAGCCCTTCTCGATCACCGCGACGCTGCTTATGCCGTGATATTTCGAAAGATGATGCGCGCACGCCAATCCATGCCCGCCGCCGCCGACAATCACCACATCGTAGGATGGCTTGAGGTCCGGTGTTGCCGGAATGTCGCCGCTGACCGGATAGTCCCTGCTGAGACCGTATTTCAGAAGCCTGAGCGGCATTTCAGGCTACCACGCTGGCCGTTGGAGGGTCATGCTGACGAGGGGCGGATCGTAGAGCAATACCGAAAGATCGGAGAAGCGGCTGTCCTGATCGGCAAGCGAAAGGACCGCGTCGCGGATCGCGCTGGCACGGCCCTGTCCGAGCACCGGCGTCGCGAACTCCATATACTTGGCCTCGATCTCAGCCAGTGTCAGCGGCGCCTCGGGTCCGCCGCGCGCGTGGACGTCGCCGGAAGCAAGCACGCGCCCGTCCGTGGTCGTGATCGCCACGTCGGCCCAGCGCCCCGAGGGGAAGCGGACGCTGTGGCGCTCCGATTCCCGGACCGTGATGCGGCTCAGCAGTTCGGCGACGGCGGCATCCTCAAGCCCGTTGCCGGAAATGTGCTCCAGACCGATGCGGCCATGCATGATGAAGGTCGCGACGGCGAAGCGCAGGCTGTATTGCGCCTTCGAGGTCGTGTCCGGCACCCCGTCGAACAGTGTCACGGCGTAGTGGAAGCTGTTGACCTCGACATGGCTGATCTCCGACGGGGTCAGGTTATGCGCCAGGACGAGGCCACGCGTTGCGTCGATGGCCGCATGCGCCCAGCGGCAGATCGGGTAGGGCTTCACATATTGATGCAGCACCTGCCAGAAGGCGCCGAGATCCTGCCAATGAGCGGCGATTTCGGGCGCCTCGACCGTGATCGCCGGCGCGCCGGTGAAGCCGCGCTCGGCCAGCACGGCAGCGGACAGGCCGGTCAGCGCGCCGATACCCGAGCCGTCGTGCAGCATCGTCGGCGTAGCGATCTCGCGCATCATCTGGCTGCGCGGGCCATGATATTCGGCAATGCCTAGCGCCTCCCGGAATTGCTTTTCGCCGAGCCGCCGCAATCTTGCCGCGAGCGCGGCCACGCCCACGGCATTCCATGCGCCTGACGTGTGGTAGTCCGACACCGTCGCATGCAGCGCGATGCCGGCCCGGCCGGCGACTTCGTAGCCGACGACAAGCGATGCCAGCGCTTCCGGCCCGCTGAGGTCGGGGAGCGCCTCCGCCAGCGCTGCCAGCGCCGGAACGACGGCGACGCCGATATGGCCCTTGGTCGGGCTGTAACCGTCATGGCCATCGAGATTGTCGATCTGCGTTGCGGCCGCATAAGCGGCCCCGGCGATGCTGGCGCGGCGGCCGTCGAAAAGCATGCGCGCCGAATGCGGAGGATCGGCGGAGCCGTAGAGAAGGGCGGCGGTGTCGCGGGCGATCCGGCCGGCTTCCATCGGGCTAGCCGCAATGGCTATTCCGAGCGTGTCGAGCAGGAGATATCGCGCCTGTTCCAGGACAGGGAGAGGGAATACGGCCGCCGGCCGCCGCAACACGAAATCGGCCAGGCGAACCGCCACGCTGGTACTCGCGTCAAGCCCTTCACGCCGGTGCGACGGCACAGCCACTGGCATCACTCCCCTCTGCGTCACGACATCATTAATTTGGGTCCATCGCGCTTTCACGCAATTAGTTCGGCGGCTTTGGCCAAAAATATCTATGTCTTGTCGCTTGCCTGCGATTGAACGCCGGCGCTTCCATGGTTTACCTCTCACTGCACGAAGCAGGAGCCGCAGATGAAGCCACCACCCCCGTTGAACTATATCAGGTCATTCGAGAGTTCGGCCCGGCACCTCTCCTTCACCCTGGCCGCCAAGGAGCTCGGATACACGCAGGCAGCGGTCAGCACGCATGTCCGCGCGCTTGAACATTATATCGGCCGGCAATTGTTCATCCGCTATCCGCGCAGTCTCAAGCTCACCGAAATGGGCGAGGCCTTCCTTCCCACCTTGCGGCAGGCGCTCGATCAGATCGACCAGGCGACGGAGGCGATCGTGACTTCGTCGCGCAACCGCACGGTGGTCGTCTCCTGCCCGATGAGCCTGGCGGAGAACTGGCTGGCGGGCTGCATGGCCGCCTTTCGCAAGAAACATCCCGAAATCGAGATCGTGCTGCATGGCACGATCTGGGAGGACCTCAGCGAGCAGATCGCCGACATCACCATTTCGACGCGGCGTTTCGACGACCGTCCGCCCGCGGGCCTTCCATTGTGGAACGACGAGCTGGTTCTGCTGTGCGCGCCGACGCTGCTGGATGGCGAGGGCGCCCTGAAGCTGCCTCGGGATATACTCAAGGTCGATTGGATCTTCGTGCATGGCCGCCAGGAATATTGGCAGGTCGTCACGTCGGCACTGGGCGTCGACATGGACGATCACGACAAGGGCCTGACGACCAACGCTTCCAACATCGCGCTTGAGCTGGCCGCCATGGGGGCAGGGCTCGTCGCGACCCAGCGCTCGCTTGCCCACGCGTATCTGCGGCGGGGACTGCTTGTCGAACCGTTCCCGGTCCGGCCGGCCAGTCCGTGGAACTACTACCTCACCGAAAACCAGCTTTCGAAGGGGACCATCGCGCGCACGGTGCGGGAATGGATTCTGCTGCGGGCGCAGGAGGATGGCGCTTAAGCGCTGTTCGTCCTACCCCCTTGTGAATTCTCCAACTCAAAAATTGACACGCCAATGGCTTCGTTTTTTTAGGTCTTATTGGCTGGTTTTCGGCCGTTTGCCGGGGCTCAAGCCCTTCCGGGATTTTTGCATCGCCTCTAACATCTTCCACGCAAGGGGAATGTAACGGGCGGAAAGCCCAAACCGGAGAATCACAATGACGATTTTCAAGAGCAACGGTGACCGCGTCCCGGCCGTCATCGAAAGCTACGCAGACGAAGTCAGGAAGGGCGGCATGGATCGCCGCGAGTTTCTTGCCATGGCGAGCGCGATGGGCGCTTCCACGGCGTTCGCCTATTCAATGATCGGCTCGTCGCCTGCGCAGGCCGCCGCACTGGAGCCGGGCAAGAAGGGCGGCATCCTGAAGATGCAGATGATCATCAAGGAAATGAAGGATCCGCGCTCCTGGGACTGGTCCGAGATCGCCAATGTCATGCGCCAGTGCAACGACTACATGATCCGCTACACCACCGACTTCACCTTCGAGGGCCACCTGGTCGAAAGCTGGGAGGTGAGCGACGACGCTGTCGAATATACGCTGCATCTGCGCAAGGGCGTGAAGTGGTCGAATGGCGACGACTTCAACGCCGACGACATCGTCCACAACATCGAGCGCTGGTGCGACAAGGCGGCCGAAGGCAATTCGATGGCCGGGCGCATGAACTCCCTCATCGATCCCGCCACCAAGAAAGCGGCAGCCGGCGCCATCACCAAGGTCGACGACCACACGGTGAAGCTGAAATGCCAACAGTCCGACGTCACGATCATTCCGGGCTTTGCCGATTATCCGGCGATCATCGTCCATCGCGACTTCGACAAGGACGGCGGCGACATGCTCAAGACGCCCGGCACCGGCCCCTATGAGCTGATCTCATACAAGGTCGGCGAATCGGCCGCGGTGCGGCGACGCAAGGACTTCACCTGGTTTGGGGGCGACCCCTATCTCGATGGCGTCGACTGGACCGACTACGGATCGGACGCGTCCAACCCCGCCATCGCCAGCGCCTTCGAGGCCGGTGAGATCGATTGCAACTACCAGACGGTGGGCGGCACGGTCGACCTCTATGACAGCATGGGCCTGGTCAAGGAGCCGGTCGTCACGGCCGGAACCATCGTGCTGCGCACCAATGTGACCAACAAACCTTATGACGACAAGCGGGTGCGCAACGCCATCCAGCTCGTGGTCGACAATGAGACGGTGCTGAAGCTCGGCTATAGCGGCCTTGGACAGGTCGCCGAAAACCACCATGTCTGCCCGATCCATCCGGAATATTACGCTTTGCCGAAAGTTCCACGCGATCTCGCCAAGGCCAAGGCGCTGATGGCCGAGGCCGGCCAGACGGATCACGAGTTCGAGCTGATCTCCTACGATGCGGACTATGTGAAGGACCCCGCCGACGTCGTCGCCGCGCAGATGCGCGAGGCCGGCTTCAAGGTCAAGCGAACCATCATTCCAGGTTCGTCGTTCTGGAACGACTGGACGAAATATCCGTGGTCGACCACCGATTGGGGCATGCGGCCGCTCGGCGTCCAGGTGCTGGCGATCGCCTATCGCAGCGGCGAGGCCTGGAACGAGTCCGGCTACGCCAACCCGGAATTCGACAAGAAGCTCAACGCGGCGCTCGCCATGGCGGATGTCGACAAGCGCAAGGAACTGATGAAGGACGTCGAATTCATCCTGCAGGACTCCGGCATCCTCGTCCAGGCGTTCTGGCGCTCGCTTTACCGGCACCATGCGACCTATGTGAAGAACCTCGGCATGCATCAGACATTCGAACTGCAGCTGGATAAGGTCTGGCTCGACAAGGCCTAGGCCGGGCCGGTCACGGCAAAAAAAGCCAGGGGCGCATGTTGCGCCCCTGGGGGGTCACTGGGCGACTCTGATTGACCAGCCAGCCAAACAGATCTCCAAGGCGCTTCTCGAAAGCGCAAAGAAGAAAAGTCGCCGAACCAAGGGAAGAAACATGCGTACTCATGCACAAGCCGTCGTCATCGGCGGTGGTCTGATTGGCTGCTCGATCCTCTATCATCTTGCCAAGTTCGGCTGGACGGATGTCGTCCTTCTGGAGCGCAGCGAACTGACCTCCGGCTCCACCTGGCACGCGGCGGCCAACATCCACGGCCTGCATGATTCCACCAACATCAGCCGCCTCCAGCACTACACCATGGCGCTCTACAAGGAACTGGAAGCCGAGACCGGCCAGGGCTGCGGCATCTTTCAGCCGGGCTCGCTCTATCTGGCCCAGACCGAGGCGCGCGAGCATCAGCTGAGGCTCCAGGAAGCCAAGGCGCGGCGCTACAAGATGAATTTCTACGAAGTCGCGCGCGACGAGGCGGAGCGGCTGCATCCGCTGGTCGACTTCGACGGCATACGCTGCATCATGTACGAGCCGGAAGGCGGCAATGTCGACCCGTCCGGCGTCACCGCCGCCTACGCCGCCGGCGCGCGTCAGCGCGGTGCCGAGATCCATCGCTTCAAGCCGGTCACCGCCACCGAGGCGCAACCCGACGGCAGCTGGATCGTGCGCACGCCGAAGGGCGACATCCACACACAATGGGTGGTAAACGCCGCCGGCCTGTGGGGCAGGGAGGTCGCCGCGATGGCTGGCCTGCAACTGCCTTTGATCCCGACCGAGCACCAGTATTTCGTCACCGAGACCATCCCGGAAATTGCGGCCATGGGCCGCCGGCTGCCTTCGGTCGCCGATCGCGATGGCGAGTACTATCTGCGCCAGGAAGGCCTGGGGCTGCTCATCGGCGCCTATGAGCGCAAGATGAAGTTCTGGGCTGAGGACGGCACGCCGCTGGATTTCGGCCATGAACTGTTTCCCGACGATCTCGACCGTATCGAAGAGAACATGCTGCGCGCGATCGCGCGCGTCCCGGCCGTCGGCACCGCCGGCGTCAAAAAGGTGATCAACGGACCGATGATCTGGTCGCCGGACAGTGCCGTGCTGTTCGGACCGGTGCCCGAACTGAGCAACTATTTCTGTTGCAACGGCATAATTCCCGGCTTCTCGCAGTCGGGCGGCATGGGGAAGCTGGCGGCCGAGTGGATGATCGAGGGTGAACCTTCGCTCGACATGTTCGCCTGGGACATGGCGCGCTTCGGCCACTGGGCCGGCAAGGCCTTCACCAAGGCCCGCGTCCAGGATCAGTACAGCCATCGCTTCAAGATCCACTTCCCCAACGAGGAACGCGCCGCCGGGCGGCCGGTGCGGACCCGGCCTGCCTACGACATGCAAAAGGGAATGAACGCTGTTTTCGGTCTCAATTTCGGTTGGGAGCACCCGCTGTGGTACGCCGCCGAGGGCGAGCCGCGCGAGGAGACGATCGGCTTCACGCGCCAGAACTGGTGGGGACCGGTGGGCCGCGAGGCGCGCATGCTGCGCGAACGCGCCGGCATCATCGACATCTCCAATTTCGCCAAATACGAGGTCAAGGGCGCTGGTGCCGAGGCCTGGCTCAATGCGCTGTTCGCCAACCGCATGCCGACAAAGATCGGCCGCTCCTGCCTCACGCCGCTGATCGGCAAACGCGGCGGCATCGCCGGCGACTTCACCGTGACCAGGCTCGCGGACGACGAATTCATGGTCATCGGCTCCGGCATGGCCGAGCGCTTCCATCTACGGTTCTTCAAGGCCGTCCCCTTGCCCGAGGGCACGACGTTCCGCTCGCGCACCGAGGACCTCTGCGGCTTCAACGTAGCGGGACCGAGTTCGCGCGACCTGCTGCAGCGCCTGACCAATGAGGATCTGTCGAACGAGGCGTTCCCCTTCATGCAGTCGCGCCGGACCACCGTCGCCGGCATCGATGTGGTGGCGCTCAGAGTGTCCTTCACCGGCGACCTTGGCTGGGAACTGCATTGTGA
>NZ_RZPH01000479.1:438-4380 GCF_004022825.1 Mesorhizobium sp. M7A.F.Ca.CA.004.04.2.1 | reverse complement strand
TTCGAAGACCGGCGGTGGCATCCACTGCATGGCGCAGGCGCTGAAGCGCGAACCGGCCTGAGGAGTGGGATAGCGCTACGCTGCTTCGCTCACATTCGCATCAGCATGATCGGCATCCTGGCGGCCGAGGGTGCAAGGTCGCGCGCGCAAAACGGCTGAGATCGCCGGCTGGCGGCACCATGTGCCCCGCTTGCGAGTCGCAACGCTGGCCGACGCGAAACTTGCGCGATAGCTAATATAAGCGCACAGTAAAAACGTCTTTTGGGAGAGGACAGCTCATCTGCAAATCGGGAGGAAACCATGAACACCATGAGCCTCACCACGCTTGAACGCGGAAAAACGACAATCGACGCCGCAGCCCTGGAAGCGTTTTCGGCACAATTGCGCGGCAAAATGCTGAGCGAAGGCGATGCCGCGTACGACGAAGCACGGACCGTCTGGAATGCCACGGTCGACCGGCTGCCCGGGCTGATCGTGTGCTGCGTCGGCGCTTCCGATGTCGTCAGTGCCGTGAATTTCGCCAGGGAGAACAGGCTTCTCGTCTCCGTGCGCGGCGGCGGCCACAACATTGCCGGAAGTGCGGTCTGCGATGGTGGCCTGATGATTGATCTGTCATTGATGAAATCGGTGCGGGTCGATGTCGCTGGGCGGCGGGCATGGGTCGGGCCTGGCGCGACGCTTGCCGATGTCGACAAGGAGACGCAGGCCTTCGGGCTGGTGGTGCCGACCGGAATCAACTCGACCACCGGCATATCCGGCCTGACGCTGGGTGGCGGCTTCGGCTGGATCACCCGCAAATTCGGCCTGACCATCGACAATCTTGCCTCCGCCGATGTGGTCACCGCCGACGGCAAACTGCTCCGGGCCAGCAAGACTGAAAATCCCGATTTATTCTGGGCGCTGCGCGGCGGCGGCGGCAATTTCGGCGTCGTCACGGCATTCGAGTTCCATCTCCATGAGTTTGGACCGCAAGTGCTGGCAGGGCTTGTCGTCCATCCCTTCGCCGATGCCGAAAAGGTGCTGCGGGAGTATCGCAAGGCGCTCGAAACCGCTCCTGACGAGTTGACCTGCTGGGTAGTCATGCGGCAGGCGCCGCCGCTGCCCTTCCTGCCCGCGGAATGGCATGGCAAGGAGGTTCTGGTTCTGGCCATGTGTTATTGCGGCGACATCGAGGCAGGCGAAAAGGCGACGCAAAAACTTCGAGCCATCGGCACGCCGATTGCCGATGTCGTGGGCCCCAGCCCGTTCACCGGCTGGCAGCAGGCATTCGACCCACTGCTCACGCCCGGCGCCCGCAACTACTGGAAGAGCCATGACTTCACCGAGTTTTCCGAGGAGGCGGCTGCGGTCGTAACGGGGGCAATAGCCAAGCTGCCGGGACCCGAATGCGAGATATTTATCGGCCATGTCGGCGGCGCGGCAGGTCGCGTCAAGGCGGATGCAACGGCGTTCCCACAGCGCAGTTCGCATTTCGTCATGAACATTCACGCCCGCTGGCGCGAACCCACCATGGACAAGGCTTGCACCGACTGGGCTCGTTCAATCTACGAGGCGGCCAAACCTTATGCCGCCGGCACCGCCTACGTGAACTTCATGCCGGAGGACGAGGTCGACCGGGTCGAAGCGGCCTATGGTGGCAACCATCGACGGCTTCTGGAAATCAAGCAGCGCTACGACCCGCTGAACCTGTTCCGCATGAACCAGAATTTGCGTCCGAAAGAAAGCTTGCGAGCCGCATGAGGCGCGCCGAGCTGCAGTGATAACAAGTTCACGCCTCCGCTGGAGGCGCGGGCACATGCTGTTGGCGCCGGGCTGTATTCTTGGGCCGGCCCATCAGCAACAAACCCAATACTGTGTCTTCGCCGCCCTTGTGAGTGCTGGAAAAATGGAGGAATAGTCTCCCGGAATGCATCGCCCTGAAATTGCCGGTTTGCGGTTCTCAGGTCGTGCAATTGCTAGCCGGATTCCGAATGGCCAGTCCCGAACCGCGCAAAAGAAGAGGTCCGATCGCCGCCCGGCTGCTGGCGCTCGATGCGTGGATCGATTCCTCGCTCTATGAGATCGGCTTCAAGGCGCGCCAATTCTGGGAATCAGCGACGATCTTCTCGCGGCGCTTCCGCGTCAACGGCTGGCGCCGTGGCATCATCGAACTGTTGAGCGAAGGTTTCACGCTCGGCGCCGTCGGCATCGTGGTGATGCTGGCGCTGGCCATTCCGGCTTTCCAGGACACGGCTGGCGACTGGCGCGCCCAGGGCGACTTCGCCGTCACCTTCCTCGACCGCTATGGCAACGAGATCGGCCAGCGCGGCATCATCCAGCGCGATTCCGTGCCGGTCGACGAGATGCCCGATCACGTCATCAAGGCGGTGCTTGCCACCGAGGACCGTCGCTTCTTCGACCACTACGGCATCGATGTGCTCGGCCTGTCGCGCGCGATCTTCGAGAATGTGCGGGCGAACTCCGTCGTCCAGGGCGGCTCGAGCATCACCCAGCAGTTGGCCAAGAACCTGTTCCTCACCAACGAGCGCACGCTGGAGCGCAAGATCAAGGAAGCCTTCCTGTCGCTGTGGCTCGAGGCCAATCTGTCGAAGAAGGAGATCCTGCAGCTCTATCTCGACCGCGCCTATATGGGCGGCGGCACGTTCGGCATCGAGGCTGCCGCCGACTTCTATTTCGGCAAGAGCGTCAAGGACCTGAACCTGGCCGAGGCGGCGATGCTGGCCGGCCTGTTCAAGGCGCCGACCAAATATGCGCCGCACATCAACCTGCCGGCGGCGCGCGCGCGCGCCAATGTGGTGCTGTCCAACCTTGTCGATGCCGGCTTCATGACCGAAGGCCAGGTCCTGCAGGCCAGGCTGCATCCGGCCGATGTCGTCGACCGCGGCGAACAGAAAAGCCCTGACTATTACCTCGACTGGGCATTCGACGAGGTCAAGAAGATCGCCAAACCTGGCCAGCACTCGCTTCTCGCCCACACCACCTTTGACGCCAACATCCAGAAGGCGGCGGAAGAATCGGTGGAGTTCCACCTGCGCCAGTTCGGCAAGGAGTACAACGTCACCGAAGGTGCCGTCGTCGTCATCGAGACCAACGGCGCCGTGCGCGCCATCGTCGGCGGCCGCGACTATGGGGCCAGCCAGTTCAACCGCGCCACCAAGGCGCTGCGCCAGACCGGCTCATCATTCAAGCCCTATGTCTACGCAACCGCGATGGAACACGGCTTCACCCCCAACTCCATCATTTCCGGCGGCCCGATCAGCTGGGGCAGCTGGTCGCCGCACAATTACAACGGCGGATCGGCCGGCAACGTCACGTTGATCATGGCAATGGCCAAGTCGATCAACACCGTGCCGGTGCGGCTGGCCAAGGATCATCTCGGCATCGGCCCGATCAAGGCCATGGCCGAGGCGATGGGCGTGGAATCGCCGATCGAAGCACATAAGACGATGGTGCTCGGCACCTCGAGCATGACGGTGATGGACCAGGCGACGGGCTACAGCGTGTTCGCCGACAACGGCTTCGTCGGCTCCCGGCACGGCATCAGCCAACTCGTCACCCGGACCGGCGAGGTGGTCTATGATTTCGCCAAGGACGCGCCGCCGCCACACCGGGTGCTGTCCGAGCAGGCGCTCAAATCGATGAACACCATGCTGGCCGCAGTGCCGGTGATGGGTACGGCGCGGCGAGCCCAACTTCCCAACATCGTCGTCGCCGGCAAGACAGGCACCACGCAGTCCTACCGCGACGCCTGGTTTGTCGGCTTCACCGGCAACTACACGGCGGCGGTATGGATGGGCAATGACGACTTCACGCCGACCAAGAACATGACCGGTGGCTCACTGCCGGCGATGGTGTGGCAGCGACTGATGGTCTATGCGCACCAGAACATCGACCTCAAGCCGATCCCGGGCATCGACAAGCCCTTCGTCGATGAGGAGATCG
>NZ_RZPH01000479.1:0-428 GCF_004022825.1 Mesorhizobium sp. M7A.F.Ca.CA.004.04.2.1 | reverse complement strand
TGCAGCCGCCGAACGGCCGCCGGTGCTGTCCAGCCGCACGACCCAGACGCTGCGGGACATGACCACGCTGTTCCAGTCGGCGCCCGTCCTCAGTACGCCGCAACTGCCGGAGACGCTGTCGGCGCTGTGATTGGCGCCGAGACAGTTGAGGGGTGATGGCCGGATCACCGCCATTGCCAAGCTGGAACACCCCTCATCCGACCGAGCTTCGCTCGGCCACCTTCTCCCGCAAGGGGAGAAGGGAGAGCCGTCTGCAATTCTACGTCGGCCCGCTTGCCACAAGGCCCTGCGCCGCGATATCCCCGAGCGGCAACTCTTCGTGTCCCCGGCCCCTCATGCTCAAAACTGCCTTCCTGACGCTGCTTTCGCTTGCCATAGCCATCGTCGGCGGTGGCGGCAGCGTCTGGTATGCGCTGAAAGTCCAGGAT
>NZ_RZPH01000478.1:0-4396 GCF_004022825.1 Mesorhizobium sp. M7A.F.Ca.CA.004.04.2.1 | reverse complement strand
TCCCAGATGAGATTCAGCCCAGCCAAGCTCAGCTCAAGAGTCGCAGTTTTTCGATCGAGGCGAAATGCTGCCTTGCCGAGATCGCTCGACACCATCACCTTTTTTATATCATTCAGTTTCGCGACAGCCGCCCTGGCATCAGAAGGGGCAAGCGTCAAAACGCTCAAATAATTCTCCTTGAACCGGGCGAACACTCGATCGACCGTAATCTGCCATTCCGCAACTGTTCTTGCCATGTCGGCTCCCCAAAAAGAGGAAATGAGGTCGATGGGTAACCCAAAAGTACCCCAACAACAAGTGCAGAGAGAAAAAAATTCCTGTTGCGGCGCACTAAAATTAGGGTTTAATAGCCTCGCTATCATCCATGAGTGATTTGGGGTACCCCCAGGCAAGGGAAACGACGCTTGGTACCTCATTCAAGGGAGGAACAAATGGGTACTTATTCTCAGGGAACGGAAATGACAAGGGGCTCCTTCACGCGCGCATGCCAGCTATCCCTTTTTAGGGGTTGTTTAATAGCGTGTTAACCCTAATTCCTGATCATGAACCAGCAAGTAAATCCGTTGGGATATGATTGAAGTCCCTTATTGGGACCCCCGAAGGGGTACTTCGGGGAACGTTGAGGAGTTCGCTATGACTTATCAGGAGACTGCAGCGCTCGGTCAAAGCGCAAGCGGTGCCGAAGGTGCGCGCGACGGAAGCGCCTCCCAGGAACTGCGGCAATGGACGATCAAGAATTTGGATGCATCTGTAGTTGACAAGGCTCGAGCAGCAGCCAAGCGAAAGGGAATGAAGATTAGTGCCTGGGTGGCCGCGACACTTGAAAATGCTGCCGACATGCAATCCGTCGAGAGCGACCCGTCAAGGAATTCTTTGGCGATTGATCTTGATGAGATTGTCTCAAAGATAGAGGAGATTCGCAGAGAGGATCGACTCTTAATTGAAAGAATTGAGAAGGATATCTCGCAGCTAGTGAAGGGGCAACACGGGATGCTTACAGAGATGCTATCTCGAAGTGGCAAAGGTAGGACTGAGAGCGATCACTCTTAGTTAGCTGGGAACCCACCCGGTCGATACGTTCGGCCAAAGGCCGAACCCGCTCAATCGCCCATCTTCAAGGCCTGGATAAACGCCTCCTGCGGGATATCGACCTTCCCAAACTGGCGCATCCGCTTCTTGCCTTCTTTCTGCTTGTCCAGCAGCTTGCGTTTGCGCGAGACGTCGCCGCCGTAGCATTTGGCGGTGACGTCCTTGCGCAGCGCCGAGATGGTTTCGCGGGCGATGACCTTGCCGCCGATGGCGGCCTGGATCGGGATCTTGAACAGATGGTTCGGGATCAGCTCCTTCAGCTTCTCGCACATCTGCCGGCCGCGCTTTTCCGCCGCCGTGCGGTGCACCAGCATGGAAAGCGCGTCCACCGGCTCTTCATTGACCAGGATCGACATCTTGACGAGGTCGCCCTCCTTGTAGTCGGTGAGGTGATAGTCGAACGAAGCGTAGCCCTTGGAGATCGACTTCAGCCGGTCGTAGAAATCGAAGACGACTTCGTTGAGCGGCAGATCGTAGATCAGCATGGCGCGCTTGCCGACATAGGACAGGTCGGCCTGGATGCCGCGCCGGTCCTGGCAGAGCTTCAATATGCCGCCGAGATAGTCGTCGGGGGTCAGGATCGTGGCGCGGATCCACGGCTCCTCGATCGCCGAGATCTTCACCACGTCGGGCATGTCGGCCGGGTTGTGCAGTTCCTTCATCGAGCCGTCGGTCAGAGCCAGCCGGTAGACGACGCTGGGTGCCGTGGCGATCAGGTCGAGGTTGAACTCGCGCTCCAGCCGCTCCTGGATGATTTCCAGATGTAAGAGGCCAAGGAAGCCGCAGCGATAGCCGAAGCCGAGTGCCGCGCTGGTTTCCATTTCAAAGGAGAAGCTGGCGTCGTTGAGGCGCAATTTGCCGACCGCGGCGCGCAGATCCTCGAAATCGGCGGCGTCGACCGGGAACAGGCCGCAGAACACCACCGGCTGCGCCGGCTTGAAGCCGGGCAGCGCCTTGGCCGTGGTGCGCTTGTCCTCGGTGATGGTGTCGCCGACGCGGGTGTCGGCCACTTCCTTGATCGAGCCGGTGAAGAAGCCGAATTCGCCGGGGCCGAGCTCGTCGACATTGATGCGGGCCGGCGTGAACACGCCGGTGCGCTCGACCAGATGCTTGGCGCCGGTGCCCATCATGCGGATGGTCTGGCCTTTTTTCAGCACGCCGTCGATGACGCGCACCAGCACGATGACGCCGAGATAGGCGTCGTACCAGCTGTCGACCAGCATCGCCTTCAAGGGCGCGGCCGCGTCGCCTTCGCGCGGCGGCGGCAATTGGTGGACGATGGCTTCCAGCACGTCGGGAATGCCCAGACCGGTCTTGGCCGAGATCAGCACGGCGTTGGAAGCGTCGATGCCGATCACCTCCTCGACCTGCTCGCGGATGCGCTCGGGCTCGGCGGCCGGCAGGTCGACCTTGTTCAGCACCACGACGATCTCGTGGTTGTTGTCGATCGCCTGGTAGACATTGGCCAGCGTCTGCGCCTCGACGCCCTGGGAGGCATCGACCACCAGCAGCGAACCCTCGCAGGCGGCCAGCGAACGCGACACTTCATAGGCGAAGTCGACGTGTCCGGGCGTGTCGATCAGGTTGAGGATATAGTCCTCGCCATTGTTGGCGCGGTACTTCAGCCGCACCGTCTGCGCCTTGATGGTGATGCCGCGCTCGCGCTCGATGTCCATCGAGTCCAGCACCTGCTCCTTCATGTCGCGCAGCTCCAGTCCGCCGGTCAGCTGGATCAGCCGGTCGGCAAGCGTGGATTTGCCATGGTCGATATGCGCGACGATGGAGAAATTGCGGATGTGGTCGAGGGGCGTGCTCATGGCGCGCGTTTAGCAGGGGTGGCTTGCCCGAGCAAGCGGCAGGCTGCCGCCGCACATGTAGCGCGGCCCGCTGCCCGGCAAGCCGTACGGCCGCTGCCGCGAAAGCAGAGCAGGCGGCTGCCGGGGCAAGCGGTGCGGGCGCTTGTCGCCTTTTCCTCCGGATTCCTCGAAAAATCGATAAATTTTAACCACACGCGTTAGAGCATAATTTGTGATCGGCATGTTAGCGGAGGGAAATATCTGATGTAAGGACGAAGGCATGCGGGGGCTTGCAGGCAGTTTTATCGAGTCGCGGAGCGGCTCGTTCGCACCGATACTTGTTCTCGCCATGATACCGCTGATCACCGCGGTCGGCTTTTCCGTCGACTACACCTCCGCGGTCCAGACCAGGTCGACCGAGCAGGCGGCACTCGACGCCGCGATCCTGTCGATCACCACGATGGACACGGCCTCGACGAAACCGCAGCGTCAGTTGGTGCTGCAGGATACCTACAAAGAAAACGGCGGACAGGGCACTGCGACGCTGAACAGCTTCGACGTCAGCGCCAACGGCACCGCCACCGCGCAGGCCACCGCGAGTTTCGCCATGAAGACCGTGTTCATGCAGATGGCCAGGATCCCTACGGTGGCGATCGGCGTCACGTCGGCGGTGAACAAGGCGCCAGCTTTGGTGGAGGCGACCTTCAAGGTCAGCGGGGTGTCGGGTTACTGGAACAAGACAATGACGCTCTACGGCACGATGTTCGGTGCGAAGGAGGGCAAGCCTCTGATGACGATCGATTACAAATACGGCGGGGGCACGGATCCCAAAGGGTACGGCACCACCACCGTCAGCAAGATCGACAGTCTGGGCGTCGCCACGGTGGCCCAAACGCAGGTTTGCAAGGTCGGCAAAAAGGCGCCTGACGGGGTGACGCTGAACACCGACCAGTTTGGCACGAAATATTACTGCGTCGACACGATGGCTGCCGGCAACACCGCCGGTGCCTCAATCGACGTCAGCCAGATGGCTGGCCTCTATCTGCAGATGAACGTCCCATCTGGCAATCCGCAAAACCTCTATTCGAACGATCCGGCCACGTCCAACCGGCTCTATAGCTCGACAAGCAAGGACATCCCCCCGGCCGAAATGGCGACCGGCCAGATCGTCGATATCTTTGGCCTCGTTCCTTGTGGATCGACAGCCTACCAGGCCTGGGAAGACGGCGGCAACAAGGTCCCGGCGCCCGTCAGCAACGCCGACTTCTTCTACAACGTCACCGGCAAGTGCGACTTCAACAAGCGGCCCAACAACACGCGGCTGACGCAGTAGAAGCTGCTCTTCTTGCCTTCTCCCCTTGCGGGAGAAGGAAGAACGCTAGCGATCACAAACCGGTGAGCGCTGTAACGAAGGCGCCGACAGCGGCGAAGTGGGGATATCAGCGGTGCATCCAGGCGCCGCCGCCCACGGAGCAAGCCGATGTCCCGCAAGTTCGTCACAGTGTCCAGCC
>NZ_RZPH01000477.1:0-4408 GCF_004022825.1 Mesorhizobium sp. M7A.F.Ca.CA.004.04.2.1 | reverse complement strand
TCTTACGACTACACCGCCTTCCACGAGACGGTGGCGCCGTCGGCGCTCGAGCTGATGATGAGCTTCGAGGCCGATCGCATGCGCAACCTCATCCTCACCGACGATGTCATCAAGACCGAGCGCGATGTCATCCTCGAGGAGCGCCGCTCGCGCATCGACAACAGCCCCGAGGCCGTGCTGGACGAGGAGGTCGATGCGACGCTGTGGCAGAACCAGCCCTATCGCATCCCGGTCATCGGCTGGATGCAGGAGATGCAGCAGCTGAACCGCGCCGACGCTGTCGCCTTCTATGACAAATATTACCGGCCCAACAACGCGGTGCTGATCGTTGCCGGCGATGTCGACCCGGACACGGTGCGGGCGCTGGCCGAAAAGACCTATGGCAAGGTGGCGCGCGGCCCCGATCTGCCGCCGCGCATCCGTCCGGTCGAGCCGGAGCAGAACACCAAGCGCACGGTGACGCTCGCCGATGCCCGCGTCAGCGTGCCGAGCTTTTCCACCCAATGGGTGGTGCCGTCCTATCACACAGGCAAGCCGGGCGAGGCGGAAGCGCTCGACCTCTTGGCGGAGATCCTCGGCGGCGGCAATCGCAGCCGGCTCTACCAGGCGCTCGTCGTCCAGCAAGGTATCGCATCCAGCGCCGGCGCCTTTTTCCAGGGCACCATGCTCGACGACACCAACTTCACCGTCTATGGCGCGCCGCGCGGCGATGCTAAAATCTCCGACGTCGAAGCGGCGGTCGATGCCGAAGTGGTGCGCATCGTCAAGGATGGCGTCACGCCATCGGAGCTGGAAAAGGCCAAGGACCGCTATGTCAGGTCGATGACCTTTGCCCGCGACAAGCAGGATTCCATGGCCAACATCTACGGCTCGACGCTGGCCACCGGCGGCAATGTGCAGGACGTCCAGCAGTGGACGGACCGCATCCGCAAGGTCACGACAGACGAGGTCAAGGCCGTCGCCGCGCACTATCTCGTGCTCGCCCGGTCGACCACCGGCTATCTCTTGCCGCAGCAACAGGCGGGGAATTGATTTGATGAAGAGATCGAGCGTTGGCGCTGCCCCCCACCTGCCTGCCGGCATCCTCTCCCCGTACAGTGACGGGGAGAGGGGCGCCGTCATCGCCGGTTTCGCCAATCACCATGGTTGCAAGACGGACGCCGAGGTTGCGGCCAGCCTCCTTCTCCCCGTCACTATACGGGGAGAAGTGCCCGGCAGGGCGATGAGGGGCGGCGCCGACTTCGACAATTGTTCGTTTGGAACGACCACCCCGAGCCGCGCCATCGCCCCGCTGATCACTTTACTTCTCTCCATCCTCTTCCTCATCCTGCCGGCACTCACCGCGCGGGCCATGGACATCCAGTCCGTCACCTCGCCAAAGGGCATCACCGCCTGGCTGGTCGAGGACTATTCCGTGCCGGTTGTCGCCATCCGCTTCGTCTTCGGCGGCGGCTCGACGCAGGATCCGGTCGGCAAGGAAGGGCTGGCCAATCTGATGACCGGCCTGTTCGACGAAGGCGCCGGCCCGCTCGACAGTGAAGACTTCCAGATCAAGCTCGACGATGCCGGCGCCGAAATGAGCTTCGACGAGAGCCGCGACGGCATCTACGGCTCGATGCGCATGCTGGCCGAGCAGCGCGACCAGGCATTCGACCTGTTGCGGCTGGCGGTCAACGAGCCGCGCTTCGACCAGCTGCCGATTGACCGCATCCGCTCCCAGATCCTGTCCGGCATCATCGCCGGCGAAAACGATTCCGACACGGTGGCGCAGAACAAATGGGCGCGAGCGCTTTATGGCGATCATCCCTATTCCCGCTCCGACCAGGGCACCAAGGAAAGCATCGCCACCATCACGCGCGATGATCTCAATGCCTCGCACAAAGCGGTGTTCGCGCGCGGCGGGCTGCGGGTCGCCGTTGTCGGCGCCATCGACGCGGAGACGCTGAAGAAGAAGCTCGACATGGTGTTCGGCGACCTGCCGCAAAACCAGGCGCTGAGGCCAGTGGCCGATATCGACCCGAAGCTGGCGCAGCATATCGAGGTCGACTACGACCTGCCGCAGACCTCCCTGCAGCTCGCTTTTCCCGGCGTGAAGCGCAAGGCGGCGGATTTCTTCCCCGCCGTGCTGATGAACGAGATTCTTGGCGGCGGCACCTTCACCTCGCGCCTGTTCCAGGAGGTGCGCGAGAAGCGCGGGCTGGCCTACAGCGTCAACTCCTCGCTCATCAACCAGGACCACGCCAGCGCGCTGATCGTCAGCACCGGCACCCGCTCCGACCGCGCGTCCGAAACGCTGGGCATCATCCGCGATGTGGTCAAGCGACTGGCCGAAGAAGGCCCGACCGAAGCGGAACTGGCGGCCACCAAGAAATACATGATCGGCGCCTACGCCATCAACAATCTGGACTCGTCCAGCGCCATCGCCGCGACACTGGTCGAACTGCAGCTCGACGATCTCGGCATCGACTACATGCAGCGCCGCGCCGGCTACATCAACGCGGTGACGCTCGACCAGGTCAAGGCGGCGGCGAAGAAGCTGCTGTCGACCGAGCCGACCATCATGGTCATCGGACCGAAACTGGCCGGGGCCGGCAAGGGATGAGCCCCGGCGCGCATTTCTCTTTTCCGAACGCCGGCGCTGCCTCTCATCGCCCTGCCGGGCACTTCTCCCCGTATAGTGACGGGGAGAAGGGGGCTGGCCGCAATCTCGGCGCCCATCTTGCAACGTTTGTGATTGGCGAAATCGGCGATGGCAGCACCCTTCTCCCCGTCACTATACGGGGAGAGGATGCCGGCAGGCAGGTGAGGGGCGGCGCCAACTTCAACAATTGGCGGTCTCCGTCGCCGGCCAGAAACGAGGCAGGAGCCGCGCACCATGGCGCCTAGCTTCGGTATAGCCTTCGGCGGCGGTGGCGCGCGCGGGCTGGCGCATATTCATGTCATCGAGGCGCTGGACGAGTTGGGCATCAAGCCGGTGGCGATTGCCGGCTCGTCGATCGGTGCCATCATGGGCGCCGGCATGGCATCGGGCATGACCGGCAAGGACATCCACGACTATGCCCGCTCGATCCTCGGCCGCCGCGCCCAAGTGGCGAGCCGCATGTGGCGGGCGCGGCCGGGCACCATCGCCGAAGCCATGCAGGGCGGCATCCGCGTCAGCCAGTTCAACGTCGAGCGCATCCTGAAAGCCTTTCTGCCCGAAGCCATTCCCGAGACCTTCGCCGAGCTGCAAATCCCGCTGAAGGTGACGGCGACCGACTATTTCGGCCACAAGCTGGCTGTCTTCGAAGACGGCGACCTGCACTCGGCGCTGGCGGCCTCGGCGGCCATCCCCGCCGTGTTCCGGCCGGTGACGCGCGACGGCAGGCTGCTGATCGACGGCGGCATTTACAACCCCGTGCCGTTCGACCTGATCGAAAACGACGCCGACATCATCATCGGCGTCGACGTGGTCGGCGCGCCGGAAGAGGCCGACCGCAAACAGCCGACCTCCGTCGACCTGATGTTCGGCGCCACCCAACTGATGATGCAGTCGATCACCGCCAACAAGCTGAAACAATGCCGCCCCGACATCCTGGTCCGCCCGGCAGTGTCGAGATACCGCGTCCTCGATTTCCTGAAGATCGACGCTTTGATGAACGAGACGGTCGATATCAAGGATGAGCTGAAGCGGCAGGTTGAGAAGGTGGTTGAGGCGAGGAATAGCGCCGCCATCAAGGGGAGGCGGGGGAAGCAGGTCGGGTGAAGTGCATCTTTCCTTCACCTGAGAGGAGAGAGCCCAACCGTCTTATGACTTAGCCGTCATCGGCGCATACTCTAGCGCCACCACGCCGTTGCTAAACGGCTTTGCGGAAATCAGGTCGAGCGCCACCGGCTCACCGATTGGGAATAGCGGCTTGCCCTGGCCGACGGTGCCTGGATAGCTGAGCAGCCTGACGCGGTCGACCAGGCCGTGGCGCAGCAATTCCTGCGCGACGCTGAGGCTGCCATGCACGTAGATGTTGCCGCCGCTGCCTTGCTTCAGCGTCCTGACCGCTTCCGGCAGAGGCCCTTTCAGCAATTCGGCCGGCTTCCAGTCGAGCGCCTTCAGGCTGTTTGAGGCGACATATTTCGGCAGCGCGTTGAACCGGTCGGCAAAATCTCCGGTTTCCGTTGGCCAGGAGCCGGCAAAGATCTCATAGGTCGTGCGCCCCAAAAGCATGGCGCCGCTGTCGGCAAGCTCGTCCTCCTTGAACCTGTTCATCTCGTCGTTCCAGGTCACGCTGGGCAGCTTCTCGACCTCGGCAATGCCATCGACGCTGATGAATTCGGTGACGATAAGTTTTGGCATAGCGCTCTCCTTCTTCTGTCAAAGGACGAACCGGGTGGGCGCTTTGTGACAGGCTTCGCGAAATATATTGCTGCGCTT
>NZ_RZPH01000476.1:0-4414 GCF_004022825.1 Mesorhizobium sp. M7A.F.Ca.CA.004.04.2.1 | reverse complement strand
CTACAAGGTCGCCGTCGCCAAAAACGGCTGCTTCGACAACAGGATAGACAAGACCTGGTGGAACGAACTTTGGATGGGGTGGCCGGTCGGCATTGAATATTCGCAATCCTCCGCCGTTGACAATGCTCACAGGCTGCAGGGCAAGCTGATGATCGCGGTCGGCGAAATGGATGATAATGTCGATCCGTTTTGCTCGTTCCAGCTTGCCGATCGACTCATCAAGGCAGGAAAAGATTTTGACATGGTCTACGTTCCTGGTGCCAATCACCATACTCTAGGCACCTACACCGAGCGCAAACTCCTAGACTTCTTCGTTCGCAACATTCTCGGTCAGACCCCGCCCGACTGGAACACCAAACCGATCGAGCTGGAATAGCTTGTGGCTCTTGCAATTGTTAGCTCGCCTTATCAGCTGTAATCAGGGCGAGGCGCGAGCAAATCTGCACCGAAGGACGATCGTGGAGTCTAGGACTTGCGCTGCGTATTGAGGATCGGCTCGCCGCGGCGTTGGTCTGAGCAAACTGCTTGATAGGCACGCCTGCAGACCGCGTGTGTGCGATTGCAAGATCCCCTATCAGCCTGGTGTGAAGCGTTCAGGGGAAAAGCCGCACCCAACGCCGCTTCCGCTCGCCGTAACGCTACGGCGGTGCGGCCCACCGATCCGCTCGACGAGCATTGGAACACATAGGTCCCCGAACGGACGATTGCCTTGGCAATAGAAGACCCTCGTCGGTCATCGCCGCTGTGGGTGGCAGCCCGTCGGTCTGGAGCTGCCACGATTCTCATCCTCGCGTCACATATGAGCTGAAGCTTTCCGGATCGGGTATCCAATCGGCATCCAGTTGCTCGGCGATATGGTTGAATTCTGCCCTCAGGACAAGAGTGAGTAGAGCAGCCCCGCTACGAAAATCCCATCCTGGTTCGTTTGACGCATCGACTATTCAGATTGATTGGCGTGATACCCGGCGCGGCCGCAACACGCGAGGCCGTCAACCGCTGAGCAGAAAACCAGCCTTCGCCTTCCGCGGCGGCGGACCTCGTCAGCCTCTCGAAAGCTTGCCTGAGTAGGTTGCTCATGTGATCTGTGGAAGTGAGGATAGCGTGCACCCGTACAAACTAGACATTCATCGTGGCAGCTTGGCTGCAGGTGCAGCACGCCGTACCGCACGAGCAAGCGGACAGGCCGGCCAAGCCGGTTTTGAGCAGCACTTGGGCGAACTGCAGGCGGCGGACGAGTTGATGGGTGCGCTAGGCGAGGAGGTCCTCGTCAATGGCTCGCATGGTAAAGGTGAGTTGAGACCAACGAAGAGGCAGAGGATCCAAAGCAATCTGCAGCATGCTGTCACTGAGCGGCAACCAGGTGAGGTTGGCAACTCAGGCGCTCGCGTGATGATGCAACTCCCCACCGATCAGGTGGGTACATCGGAACGGGAGGCGCAACTTGTGATGCAGGGGGACGAGCACGAATACACCCCAGCACCGCATCTCGACGGGTCGATGCCCTCGACAGTGCAGCCGGATCGTCCAATTGTGGTCCCCGACGGTGCCGACAAGCGTCCTGTTTATTCCAACGATGCCACCGCCATCGAAGGGCTGAAGTCAGCACTCCTTGCGGGTAAAGCCAGGCCGGACACGGTCACTCGCAGCACAAATTCTCTTTTCGGCTTTAGTCGTTGGCTCTTTCAAAACAACAAGCCAGGGCTTGCTGCTCGGCTTTACCATCCGTCGCTGAGCCAGGATCTCGAGGAGTACGAGAGTAGGGGTGGTTCCTCCACCGTGGCTGGCGCACTGCGTCAATTGATGAAGTCGATGGGCGGAGCCGGCCCGATTGTGGGTCGCGCTGTCCTGAACCCCCATCCTGACGACGCCGCGCTCACCAGACATTTCAGATCCGCGAGCGGCTACGCAACTGCTCTTAACCATTTCAGTCATTACCTACGTCAAAATGACAAGCTCGGAATTGCGGGTCGCATTTACGATAAATCGCTGGATAAAGATGTTGAGAGCTACAAGGCCGCCTCCTCTAATGGTGGAGCTCCGATCGAATCTGCGCTGGTTTATCTCCGCAAGAACCCGCCGCGCGTTATACTCGGGAATCATCTGGAAAACGCGGTCAGCATGGAGGCTCGTCCCCGTGGCGACGCTGCTCAGCATACCGCACCACAGCAGGGATTCGATTGGCCAGAGGAGCTCCTGCCGGTAGGTTATAAGGAGGGCACCGATCTACCATTGTCTCTCGCCCCAACCGCGCACCAACACCAAGCGCCCGACTTTGGAGAGGCCGTCCCTCACTTGAACTGGCGCCACGGCGACCAGGGCGCCCCGGAGGAGCTGGTAGCTGCACGGGACAGGAGCAGCCCGCTGCCAAGCGAGGCGGTGCCACATAAATCTGGACGGGGACTCGCTACGCAGCCCAGATTGTGGGCGGAGAAATCCGCCTCGCCAGAGCTCTTTCGACGGCGGGCGGAGCAGGCTCTGCCGGCGTCCGCCAGAGGTGTGGAGACATCCTCCGCGGTTGATGAAGCCGCGCAGGCCGCTCGCCAAGCTTTGGCTTGGTTGCAGCAGGAGATGGAGGGGATCGAACCGATGCAGGATCCTCATGAGGTGGCTACACCGGAATGTGAGGCGCAGCTCGTCAGGCAGAGGGATGAGCACGAATCCACCCCAGCACCGCATCCCGGAGGTGGTGGGTCGATGCCCTCGACAGTGCAGCCGGATCGTCCAATTGTAGTCCCCGACGGTGCCGACAAGCGTCCTGTCTATTCCAACGATGCGACCGCTATCGAAGGGCTGAGGGCAGCATTCCACGCGGGTAAGGCCAAAGCGAACACGGTCACTTACAATGTAAATTCTCTTTTCGGCTTTAGTCGGTGGCTCCTTCAAAACAACAAGCCAGGGTTTGCTGCTCGGCTTTACCATTCGTCGCTGGATCAGGATCTCAAGGAGTACGAGAGTACGGGTGGTTCCTCCACCGTGGCTGGCGCACTGCGTTACCTCAAGAAGTCGACAGGCGGAGCCCCGATTATGGCTCGCCCTGTCGTGATCCCCTATCCTGACGATGCCGAGCTCATTAGAAATTACAGAGCCGCTTCGACCAAGGAGTACCTGGCAGCGCCTGCGACCGGACGGAATCCAGATACCGTGGGCGGCTATACAAATTTTCTTAGACATTTTAGTCAGTACCTGCGTCAAAATAACAAGCTTGGGATTGCGGCTCGGATTCACGACAAATCGCTGGATAAAGATGTTGAGAGCTTCAAGGCTGTCTCCTATGGTAATAGGCTAAGTATCAGTTCTGCATTGGCTCACCTCCGGGATATCCTGCCGCGCATTGTGCTCGGGCGCGAAACTGTCCTTTCTGCTCATCCGGCAGACGCAGTCACCAGGCGCGTTGGGGCCGCTGCTGAAGCTGGGCCAGCGGCACCGGCAAGAGCTCCCCAACCCGCCTCGCCAGCAACCGCTAGGCTGCCAGGCACCTACCGCGGCCTTCCACTGGTTGATGTGACCACACTGACTACCAGTTCCTCTGGGGCTCAGATCGGGGCGCTCGATCCGACAGCCCCGTCCAACGTTGCAACGGGGCGGGTGCTCGGCGCCGCCGAATGGCTGAGCGACGCCCATATCCAGAGAGATTACAATTTGCTGGAGGGGCAACTGCAGGGGATCAATCCGGCGCTCGCTGCCCGGACTCGGCTGGTGGATCCTTCCGTATCCCATCTACTGCGACACACGTCGCCGCAAGACGCTCGAGGCATATTGCAGTCCATCTATAATCAAAACAACGCCACAGCCGACTTCCTGTTCTTGCCAGTGAATAATGGCACGGCTACTAGCCCCGGCACCCATTGGTCGCTGCTGCTCGTTGATCGCCGCGACCCGGAAAGGCGGTTCGCCTATCACTACGACTCCCTCCAGCGAGAGGGATATAACGACGTGCCTGCAAAACAGCTCGCAGGACTGCTGAATGCCACCTTGGCGCCAGCCCCCATGGCCAGACAGACGAACCATTATGATTGCGGCGTATTTGTCCTGGAGGGCACGTGGGCGCTGGTTGAACGATTGGTGAAAGGGCAGCGGCCAGACCACGAGCCGCTGCCCCTCGACAACCTCGTTGCCGATCGGCAGGCGCTGCAAGACCGGCTAAGGAGGCGCTTGCCGCACGAGGAAGAGCCGCGGCAGCTGCTGGAGGATGAACCCGCCTCCCCACCGATGATGGCATTCGAGCCAGGGGAACTGCGGCAACTGTTGGAAGACGAGCCTGCCTCCCCACCAATGATGGCGTTCGAGCCAGGGGAACTGCGGCAACTGTTGGAGGACGAGCCTGCCTCCCCACCAATGATGGCGTTCGAGCCAGGGGAACTGCGGCAGCTGTTGGAGGATGAACCCGCTTCCCCAACGATGATGGCGTTCGAGC
>NZ_RZPH01000475.1:0-4421 GCF_004022825.1 Mesorhizobium sp. M7A.F.Ca.CA.004.04.2.1 | reverse complement strand
GACGTAACCTGTATCGCCGTGATGGTGATGCTAGGGGGCGAGCGGTTGTAGGGCTGAAGGGTGACGCTGCCGATCTGCATGATGGCGTCGACATCCGCTTTGAGGACGCTTGTCTGCTGGGTAACGAGATCGGCCACCATGCTGCCGATACGACTGACCTTCTTGCTGGTCTCGATGGCTTGCGACGCTTCCATTGTGAGGAAGTACATGATCAGCAGAATTGGCATGATCAACGCGAATTCAACCGCCGCGATGCCACGGCGATCGGACCAGAATCGACTTGCTTTCCGCCAAACTCCCGTAATCATAAGATGTGCCCCCGCACGCATCATGCCCATTGCCCTTTTCTTATACCGCTCGTGCATTCCGCTCAGTTGTCGAACGGCTCGTTCTGCCAGGTCACCGATGCGAAATGCAGGGTCTTGTTGCCGCCCATCGACTGCGCCATGAGGTCGGTCATGATCGGCCACTTGTAGAAGACCCGAAGCATGTTCCTCGACTCCGCCGCACCCGCTGTCACTGAGAACGATTGGGTTGCGGTGCCTTTCGTCAGTACGACATCGCCGTTCTGGATCTTGAAGCCTGCCGTGGCCGCATCGGCGAACGATGTATATTGGCGAAGATCCACCAGCAGTTGATTGGGACAATCCTGGGAGACGATGATCTGCAGTTTCGTGCAGATCATGTCCCGCAAATTGGTTCCGGCAACGTCAGCCGCCCTCAACTGGCCGGTGCGCAGTTTGCGCGCTACATCGTCGGTGACGTTGGCCATCACCTCCTGGCCGGCAAACGAGATGCAGCTTTCCAGAATGGCAAAGACAAGCAGCGCGAAGGGGACTGAAAGGATCGCGAATTCGATTGCCGTGGCGCCGCGCCGGTCACGAAGGAAGCGGGCGAAAAACCTTGGGCGTCTCACTCTGTGGTCGCCTGCGCGACCGAATTCCTTGCTCATGTTCGATCCTGCCGATCTCTATGTGGTCTCGGAAGGAGCATTAGCGCAAACCGATTGAGGTCCGGTTTGGATGATCGTTAAAGTCGGCGCAGGCCTCTTAACCAGACAATAACCGGAACGGCAGTCGGCAACGCCACCTATCGGCTGACGCTCATCTCCGCTTCGGAAGACTTCTCCGCTTCGCTCTTGTAGGAGCTTTCGCAATAGGGCGTGCAGGACATCGTCTGGATTTCGGCACGCCGATAGATGCGCACCGACGAAGCGGCCTGCCGCACGACGGTAACCTGCTCGTCGACGATGGGACTGCCGTCGGTATCGAGCACGACCAGATTGGTGACGCCGAAGCCTTTGCCGGTGAGCACGATCGTCGAAGCGTCCTGCACCGAAGCGTCTGCGATTGCCGGGTTGCCGACCACGATGGTGTCTGCGGGACGCGAAAGTTTGACGATCTTGGCCTGGTTCATCGTGACCTCGATGCCGGCGCCGGCCATGGCGGGCGCGACGAAGCTCGAGACGGCAAGAAGCGCGGCAATCAGGATTGACGATCTCGGCTGGGCCATTGAGGCGCTCCACGCAGGCGGACTGATCAACGGAACATGAACGAGATTGGTGAACCAACGGTTAAGCATGCGATGTTGCCAATCGTGCAATGGCCGCCAAGGGCGCCCGCGACGCGCGGTCCGGTCGGGTCGCAAGCCTACCAAATCCGGTCTGGAAGGCTCAGCGATACATTAGCCCGAGGTTAACCACGCAATATGTTCGAACCGGGAAAGGAATCGGTAAGGCTGTTTCTTAAGCCGATCGAAAGAGCTTCTCCCTAGATTGGCAGCATCCGATCAACCATCACAGAAGTTGACGGAAGTGCTGTAACACGTGGAGTAGGAGCTCTCGAATGTCTAATCTCATCGCACGTTTTGTGAAGGACGAATCCGGCGCGACCGCGATCGAATATGGTCTGATCGCCGTTCTCATCGCGCTCGCCATCATCACTGGCGCCGGCACGCTCGGCAATGCGCTGAACGCCAAGTTCACCAACATCGGCAGCACCCTGAACGGCACGCCGAGCGGCAGCTGATCGGCTTATCGCCGAGCATTTAGATTGCGTTCTGGAAAAGGGCCGCCGCGTGGCGGCCCTTTTTCTATGCCGCTGGCGATATAGGTCGTCTTTCGTTCCTAGCCTCATCAATCGTTAATCGAACATGCTTAGATTGAGCCCCATGAAATCGGACAATAGGCGTGGCGCCGATGCTTGAAGCCCTGATCTTCGTCGTTTTTCCATTCTGCATGCTGTTTGCCGCGATCTCCGACATGCTGTCGATGACGATCGCCAACCGCGTGCCGGTGCTGCTCGTCGTCGTCTTCGCGCTGGTCGCGCCCCTGACAGGCATGGACTGGGCGGCCTATGGCGGACATTTCGCCGCCGGCGCCCTGGTCCTGGCCGTGACGTTCGGCCTGTTTGCAATGGGCGGCATGGGCGGCGGCGACGCCAAGCTTCTGGCCGCCACCGCAATGTGGATGGGCCTCAATATCAATCTCGTGGAGTATCTGGTCGCCTCGACAATCATCGGCGGCCTGCTGACGCTCGCGATCATCCTCTACCGGAAGTCGCTGCTTGCGGCCGTTACCGGCCAAAATCCGTTTCTGCGCCATTTCGCCGACGAGGCAAAAGGAGTCCCCTATGGCGTCGCCCTCGGCCTTGGCGGGTTGCTGACCTATCCGGATTCGCCTTTGATGGTATGGGCGCTTGCCAGGCTGGCGACTTGAGCACTATCTTATTTTTATTGTCTGTCAGCATTGCCGAAACCCCGTTCTCAACAGGGCCGGCCCGGCCATTTTGGCCGTTCAGACCACATTCCGGCTAATTTATGTAAACCTTAAATTAATCACGATCGTAAGCATTACATTAACCTTGTTTTGACGATTGCCGCTGCAAAGTCCGGCTTGGCTACGTGGTTTGCCAGGGCAAGGGTTCGGACAAATGCCAGCATCGCGATTGATAATTCTGAGCGTGGCGGTGGCCGCGGCGGGTGGCGCTGGCTATGTCGCGAAGAACATGGTGGCACCGCCGCCCCAGGTCGTCGTCGATTCCGGTCCCCAGGCCCCGGCGGTGGCACTCCAGGATGTGCTTGTGCTTTCAGGCGACGTTCCGATGGGCAACCCGATCCAAAACAACATCGCCTGGCAATCCTGGCCCGCCGACGGCGTCAACGCGAATTTCATCACCCGCACCGCCGAGCCCGAGGCACTGGACAAGCTGAAGAGTTCCGTTGCCCGTGTGGCGATGTATGCCGGAGAACCGCTGCGGCGGTCCAAGCTGATCGGCGAGGGCCAGAGCTTCATGTCGTCGATCCTGCCTTCCGGCATGCGGGCGGTCGCCACGGCCATCTCGGCCGATACGTCGGCCGGGGGCTTCATTCTTCCCAACGATTTCGTCGACGTCATCATGACCCGCAGGGCCGATGCCGCCGGCGGCGCCGCCGGCTTCAACACCGAGACCATCCTCAAGAACATCCGTGTCCTGGCCATCGACCAGACCATTCAGGAGGACGAGGAAGGCAAGAAGACCAGGGTAGGCCAGACCGCCACGCTGGAACTGACGCCCAAGCAGGCGGAGATCATCACCGTCGCCCAGCAGATGGCGGATCGCCTGACCCTGGCGTTGCGGGCGGTCGCGGACACGCAGGAAAAAAATCTGGGTGAGGCGGACTATCTCGTTTCCGGCAATGGCCGCAGAGGAACGGTGAGGCTGATCAAGTCGGGCGAAGTTTCCGAAGTGGGGGCAAGGAAATGAGGCTAGGTGGCAAACTGCCGGCAATCGTAGCCGCGGCATTCGGCCTGCTGCTCGTCGGAACGAATGTGCAAGGCAGCGTTGTCGAGGCAAAGAACGCGCAGGTCACGGCATCGACGGCCACCCAGCGCGTCAAACTCGGCCTCAACAAGTCGGTGGTCATCGACCTGCCGAGCGATGCCTACGACATTCTCGTGGCCAACCCGGCGGTTGCCGACGCGGTGACCCGCACTGCAAGGCGCATCTATCTGTTCGGCAAGTCGGTCGGCGAGACGAACATCTTTGTCTTCGGCCCGAATGGCGAGCAGATCGTCAGCCTGGACCTGGCGGTCGAACGCGACGTTGCCGGTCTTGAGGATTATATCAGACGCTTCCTGCCGACGTCGGCCATCAAGGTGGAACTTCTGAATGACAACGTCGTCCTGACTGGAACGGTCGACACGCCGCTGGACGCAAAACGCGCGGTCGACCTGGCGACGATCTTCGTTTCGGGTGGTGAAGCGACGACAGGACAATATTCGCAGACCGCAGCCGGCGGTTCGGCCCAGAGCGGTGTCGACATCGACAACCCGGACCAGGAGCGCCGCACCAGCAAGATCGTCAACCTGCTGCAGATCATTGGCGACGACCAGGTCACGCTGAAGGTCACGGTCGCCGAAGTCAGCCGCTCCGTGATGAAGC
>NZ_RZPH01000474.1:0-4437 GCF_004022825.1 Mesorhizobium sp. M7A.F.Ca.CA.004.04.2.1 | reverse complement strand
CCGGCCGTCCGTCGGCTTCGCCGCGCGTTTCCAACCGGATCACATCGGCTCCCTTGGGAAGACCCAGTCCCTCGGCGACGCGCTGGCTGGCCGGCTCGACCGACGAGGCGAGCAGGACGATGTGCCGTTCCGTCGTCTGCCCTTGCAGTCCTGTCGAAAAGCGTGTGCGCGCCCCGATCGGATAGGACAGCCGCTTGCGCGACAGCACGAAGGTGCCGCGCCCCTGCTCGGCCCGCAGCACGCCTTCCCTTACAAGGGCCGATATGGCGCTGCGCACCGTGTGACGGTTGACGCCATAGCGTTCTGCCAGCGCCACCTCCGGCGGCAGCGCTGCATTCTCCGTGAAATCGCCGATGGCGATCGCATGCAGGATCTTGTCGGCAATCTGCCGCCACAGCGAAACGCCACTGCGCCGCTCGATGCCGTCCGCTGACAGCCGCCCGACCCTCATTGCCCCCCACCTTCCAGCGCCCAGTCTTCTATCGCTGTCATCCACCCGTCATGGACACGCGCTAGATAATAGGTATAATTTGTATAGTTGTCTATATCAATAGACAAATTTAGCCACGAGGACGATAGCTTATGCGAGGACAGGAAGCCCGCGACCAGGCCGAGCGCAAGGCCGCCATGGCAACCCTTGCGCAATCCAGCGGCGATGACATCGTACGGCTCTGGAATGAGGCCGGACTGCCTTCGGACGCCGAGTTGCTGCGCGGCCCCGAAACCGGCCTTGTCACCCTGCGCGGCCGCATCGGCGGCGGCGGCGCCCCTTTCAATGTCGGCGAGGCGACCGTTACCCGCGCCACCGTCCGGCTGCCCTCCGGTCAGGTCGGCCATTGCTATGCGCTTGGCCGCGACAAGCAGAAGGCGAAGCTGGCGGCCATCGCCGACGCGCTGTGGCAGGACCCTGCCCGCCGCAATGAGGTCGAGACCGGGCTGATAGCGCCCCTGCGGTCGGCTCTAACCGCAGCGCATGAAAAACGCCGCGCCGAGACGGCGGCAACGAAGGTGGATTTCTTCACCATGGTTCGCGGAGAAGACTGATGGACATTGCAGCGCAATCGATCGAGGGCGGTTTCGCCGATCCGGTCTTCGACGCCCAGACCGTGTTCCGCGCCGTCATGGACGCAATGGCTCGGCCGGGCAGCGTGCAGCCGCTGCCGGCCTTCGCCCGCCCGCCGGCGCCGCTCTCGGCGACCGCCGGCGCCATCGCACTGGCGCTGTGCGATAACGACACCCCGCTCTGGCTCGACCAGGCCCTGCAAGCTTCCGCCGCGATCAGATCCTGGCTTGGGTTCCACACTGGCGCGCCCGTGGCCAACACACCGGCCGATGCGCATTTCGCCTTCATCGCGGCCCCGGCCGAGATGATGTCGCTTGATGGTTTTTCGCAGGGCACGCAGGACTATCCCGACCGTTCGACCACGTTGATCCTGCAAGTCGGCGATCTCGTCTCCGGCACGCCGCTGTTGCTCGAAGGTCCCGGCATCGAAACCAGCGCCACGATCGCGCCGGCACAGATGCCGCGCCATTTCGTCGAGCAGTGGAAACAGAACATCAAGCGCTTTCCGCGTGGCGTCGACATCATCCTCGTCACATCAGGCGGCATTGCCTGCCTGCCGCGCACGACGCGCATCAAGACGATGGAGGCGTAAGATGTATGTCGCGGTAAAAGGTGGCGAAGCCGCAATCGCCAACGCCCACAGCCTGCTTGCCGACCGCCGGCGCGGCGACCGTTCGGTGCCGGCGCTTCGCCTCGACCAGATCGTCGAGCAGCTGGCGCTCGGCGTCGACCGGGTGATGAGCGAAGGCTCGCTCTACGATCGGGAGCTGGCCGCGCTCGCCATCGTCCAGGCGCGCGGCGACATGATCGAGGCGATCTTCCTGGTGCGCGCCTATCGCACCACGCTGCCACGCTTCGGCTACTCCAAGCCGATCGACACCGCCACCATGCTGGTCGAGCGGCGCGTGTCGGCGACCTACAAGGATCTGCCCGGCGGCCAATTGCTCGGGCCCACCTTCGACTACACGCACAGACTGCTCGATCCCGAGCTTGCCGCGGGGGCCGAGGTCGCCGAGCCCTTGCTGCGCGAGACGGAAGCGCAAGCCATGCCGCGCGTTTCGGCCATCCTCGCCCGCGAAGGCTTGATCGAACCGGATGGCGACATGCCGCAGGACCATGTCCCCGGCGACATCACCCGCGAGCCGCTGGAATTCCCAATGGCGCGCGACATCCGCCTGCAGGCGCTGTCGCGCGGCGACGAGGGCTTTTTGCTGGCGCTCGGCTATTCCACCCAGCGCGGCTATGCCCGCAACCATCCCTTCGTCGGCGAGATCCGCATCGGCGAGGTCGAGCTCGAGTTCGACGTTCCCGAACTGCCCTTCGCTGTCCCGCTCGGCACTGTCCGCATCACCGAATGCCAGATGGTCAACCAGTTCAAAGGCTCGGCCAAGGCGCCGCCGCAGTTCACCCGCGGCTACGGCCTGGTCTTCGGCCAGAGCGAGCGCAAGGCGATGGCGATGGCGCTCTGCGACCGGGCGCTGCGCGCGAAGGAGCTCGGCGAGGATGTCGTCGCCGCGGCCCAGGACGAGGAGTTCGTCATCTCACACTCCGACAATGTCCAGGCGACCGGCTTCGTCGAGCATCTGAAGCTGCCGCACTATGTCGATTTCCAGGCCGAACTCGACCTCGTGCGCCGCATGCGCGCCGAACACGACGCCCACCAAAACCCCGTGAAGGTCGAAGAGAAGCGGGAGGCCGCGGAATGATCGAAGGGCTTTCCCACATGACCTTCATCGTCCGCGATCTCGAGCGGATGACCAAGATCCTCGAGGGCGTATTCGACGCACGCGAAATCTATGCCAGCGATGCCGAGCAGTTCTCGGTGTCGCGCGAAAAATTCTTCCTGATCGGCGACATCTGGGTCGCCATCATGGAGGGCGAGCCCTTGCCGGAGCGCAGCTACAACCACATCGCCTTCAAGATCGATGACGCCGATTTCGACCACTATGCCGAGTGCATCGGCAAGCTCGGCCTCGACATGCGCCCGCCGCGCCCGCGCGTCGAGGGCGAGGGCCGCTCGATCTATTTCTACGACGACGACAACCACATGTTCGAACTGCACACGGGCACGCTCAATGAGCGGCTGGCGCGCTACGCCAAGGGATTTGAGGTCGCATCATGACCGACATCGCCACCTACAACTTCGCCTATCTCGACGAACAGACCAAAAGGATGATCCGCCGCGCGATCCTCAAGGGCATCGCCATCCCGGGATATCAGGTGCCGTTCGCCTCGCGCGAAATGCCGATGCCCTATGGCTGGGGCACTGGCGGCGTCCAGGTCACCGCTTCGATCATCGGCCCAGACGATGTGCTCAAGGTGATCGACCAGGGCGCCGACGACACCACCAACGCGGTCTCGATCCGCGCCTTCTTCAAGAAGGTCGCCAACGTCGCGGTGACGACCGACACCGCCAGCGCCACCATCATCCAGACCCGTCACCGCATTCCCGAGCATCCGCTGACGGCGGGCCAGGTGCTGGTCTACCAGGTGCCGATCCCGGAACCCTTGCGCTTCCTCGAGCCACGCGAGACCGAAACGCGGAAAATGCATGCGCTGGAAGAATACGGCCTCATGCATGTGAAACTTTACGAGGACATCGCCAAACACGGCCGCATCGCCACCACCTATGCCTATCCGGTCAAGGTCGAGGGCCGCTATGTGATGGACCCGTCGCCGACGCCGAAATTCGACAATCCCAAGATGCACCGCTCGCCGGCGCTGCAGCTGTTCGGCGCCGGGCGCGAAAAGCGCATCTATGCGGTGCCGCCCTTCACCGAAGTGGTCAGCCTCGACTTCGAGGATCATCCGTTCGAGGTGCAGACCTTCGACCAGCCCTGCGCGCTGTGCGCGGCCGAGAATGTCTATCTCGACGAGGTCATCCTCGACGACCATGGAGGCCACATGTTCGTCTGCTCCGACACGGATCATTGCGAGAAGCGGCGGGCGGACGGCCATCACGGCCACCTTGCTTCAGAGAACCATCTTGCCTCGGAAAAAATGGAGCCGGCGCAATGACCGACGAACCGCTGCTGCGCGTCTCGGCGCTCTCCAAATTCTACGGCTCGCGCGTCGGCTGCGACAACGTCTCCTTCGACCTGTGGCCGGGCGAAGTCCTGGCTGTGGTCGGCGAGTCCGGCTCCGGCAAGACGACATTGCTCAACTGCCTGTCGACGCGGCTGCTGCCCTCCTCCGGCAGCGCCAGCTACCGCATGCGCGACGGCCAGTTCCGCGAGCTCTACCGCATGAGTGAGGCCGAGCGCCGCTTCCTGATGCGCACCGACTGGGGGTTTGTCCACCAGAACCCGGCCGACGGCCTGCGCATGACGGTGTCGGCCGGCGCCAATGTCGGCGAGCGGCTGATGGCGGTCGGC
>NZ_RZPH01000473.1:0-4438 GCF_004022825.1 Mesorhizobium sp. M7A.F.Ca.CA.004.04.2.1 | reverse complement strand
TATCGCCACTGCCTGAACGGTGAGGCGAACCGCCGGCCGGAGAACCGACCGGCGGAACCGCGGGCTACCTGTTGTCGAGTTCGGAGCGGACGAGTGCGAGCCCGCGCCGGGTGATGCGGTAGGGGCCGCCTCCCGACGAAGAAACCGCCTTCTTCCGCTTCAGCTTTCGAAACATGTCGAGATCGACGTCCGGATAGTGCCAGCCGTCGCGGGTCAGGCATTTGACGGAGGCGATCCGCTTCTTGTCGTTCTTTTCGATTTCAATGCGTCCGCCCTGCGCGAGCAGGTGCAGGATGCGCTGTTCAGTGCGCGAAATATCCATGTGAGAGTTTTCCGGGAAAACAAAAAATGCCGCCGCCGCGAAGCTTCGCGGCACGGGGTTTCAGGTTTTCTGCCCTGCCTCGCCAAGAGGTCAGGGCCTTACCGGGACTGAGCGTAAGTGGACATCCACTCTCCATTGGAATGGACGTCCTATAGGCGAAAGCGGCTGAGAAGGCCAGTCCGTGGCTTTGCGCTTGTGTTTTTTGGGCGCTTGTCTCGCGAAGCGGTTTGCACTAGCGAAGTTGCAAACCAAAATATGCGTAAATGCATAATCCGAGTTCCAATACGCAGGCCACAATGTCCCTCATCGACACCCGCACACCCGACGCCAAGCGCCTTGTTTCCGGTGCCACCGGCGACTGGGAGATCATCATCGGCCTCGAGGTCCATGCGCAGGTCACGTCGGAAGCAAAGCTGTTTTCGGGCGCCTCGACGGCCTTCGGCGCGCCGCCCAACGCCAATGTCAGCCTGGTCGATGCGGCGATGCCGGGCATGCTGCCGGTCATCAACGAGGAATGCGTCAAGCAGGCGATCCGCACCGGCCTGGGGCTGAAGGCGCAGATCAACCACAAGTCGGTCTTCGATCGGAAGAACTACTTTTATCCCGACCTGCCGCAGGGCTACCAGATCTCGCAGTTCAAGCAGCCGATCGTCGGCGAAGGCACGGTGATCGTTTCGGTCGGCCCGGACCGCCAGGGCGAATTCGAGGACATCGAGGTCGGCATCGAGCGGCTGCATCTGGAGCAGGATGCCGGCAAGTCGATGCACGACCAGCATGCGACCATGTCCTATGTCGATCTCAACCGCTCCGGCGTGGCGCTGATGGAGATCGTCTCCAAGCCGGACATGCGCTCGGCCGACGAGGCCAAGGCTTATGTCACCAAGCTGCGCACCATCGTGCGCTATCTCGGCACCTGCGACGGCAACATGGACGAAGGTTCGATGCGCGCCGACGTCAACGTTTCGGTGCGCAGGCCGGGCGGCGAGTTCGGCACGCGCTGCGAGATCAAGAACGTCAACTCGATCCGCTTCATCGGCCAGGCCATCGACTATGAGGCGCGCCGGCAGATCGCCATCCTCGAGGATGGCGGCAAGATCGATCAGGAGACGCGGCTGTTCGACGCCGTCAAGGGCGAGACGCGTTCGATGCGCTCCAAGGAAGAGGCGCATGATTACCGCTACTTCCCCGATCCCGACCTTTTGCCGCTGGAATTCGACCAGGCCTATGTCGATGCGCTGGCCAAGGAATTGCCGGAACTGCCGGACGACAAGAAGGCGCGGCTGATCGCGTCGCTCGGCCTGTCCGTCTATGACGCCTCGATCCTGGTGTCGGAAAAGCCGATCGCCGATTATTTCGAGAAGGTGGCCGCCGGCCGCGACGGCAAGCTTGCCGCCAATTGGGTCATCAACGATCTGCTCGGGCAATTGAACAAGGCCGGAAAAGACATTGAAAACGCTCCGGTTTCACCCGAGCAGCTCGGTGCGGTCATCGATCTGATCAAGGATGGCACCATCTCCGGCAAGATCGCCAAGGACCTGTTCGAGATCGTCTGGAATGAGGGCGGCGACCCTCGCCAACTGGTCGAGAGCCGTGGCATGAAGCAGGTCACCGACACCGGCGCCATCGAGAAGGCCGTCGACGACGTTATTGCCGCCAATCCCGACAAGGTCGAACAGGCGCGCGCCAAGCCGAGCATGGCCGGCTGGTTCGTCGGCCAGGTGATGAAGGCGACCGGCGGCAAGGCCAACCCGCAAGCCGTCAACGACCTCGTCAAGGCCAAGCTGGGCATCGAGTAGCGCCGTGTTCGTCCGCACCGCAGGTGAACGCGACCTTGCCGCTGTGCGGACGCTGCTGGTGGAAACGTGGCATGCGACCTATGACGCCATTTATGGCGCTGCCAAAGTCACCGAGATCACCGACGAATGGCACTCGGTCGCTTCGCTCCGCTCGCGGCTGACGCGGCCGAATTCGGAATTCCTGGTGGCCGATGATGGCAAGCGGATCGGCGGCATGGCTTTCGCCGCCGCCACCGCCGATGCGAAAATCATCCTGCTGAACCAGCTCTACGTCCATCCGGACTGCCAAAGGCGCGGGATCGGGCAAGCACTGCTCGACGAGGTCGAGGCCAGTTTCCCGGAAGCGCGAACGCTGCGCGTCGAGGTCGAGGAGGCCAATGGCGGCGCCATTGCTTTCTACCGGTCGAAGGGGTTTTTGCCTGTCAGTGCCGCGGAGGAGTCCCGCGATACCTCAAGACCGACGACGCTGAGTTTCGAGAAGTCGCTCGGATAGATTGCCACCGGGATGAATAGAGCGACCTGGCCATGCGTCATCGCGGCGTTTGCTGTGCCGGCTCACGACGGATATGCAAGGGCATGACCAAACTGTCCCGCATTACAGCGCTGGCGCTGCTCGCCATCATCATTTTCGCGACCTTGTCGCCGATCCAGATGCGGCCGCACCTCGCTGAAGCGAATGTCGAGCGTGCCTTGGCTTATGTCCTGTTGGGCTTCGCCCTGGCGATCGGCTTCCCCAACCGACTGTACCAGGTCGTGATCTTCGTGGCTGTGACCGCCGGCATGCTGGAACTGCTTCAGCTCATTGATCCCGGTCGCCATGCACGCCTCATCGATGCATTGGTGAAAGCCCTTGCCGGGGTGGTTGGGATCGTGGCGGGACACCTGATCGTCAGGGCCGGCGGACAAAAGAGCGAGAGCTAGGCGCGGCAGCAATCCGCCGCGATACGTCGACCCCAAAGAGTACGGGACCATCGACTGTGGTCGGCCCGTGTCTGTCTGGCCGAAGGATCGAGCCTTCGCGCTAGACAGCGGGAACCTCCACATTGTCGATCAGTCTGGTCTTGCCGAGCCATGCTGCCGCGAGAAGACGCCCTTCGCGGTTTCGGCGCCATGGCGCAAGCGTCAGGCTTTGGCGTACCTCGACATAGTCGACCTTTTGAAAGCCGGCGGCGATGAGGGCGCGGCTGGCCTCTTCGGTTGCGTCGCTCTGGCCGGCGCCTGCCGCCAGGGCCGCAGCCGTATTGCGCAATATGACGTTGAGTTGGCGGGCGATCTTCAGTTCGGCCTCATCGAGATAGGCGTTGCGTGACGACATGGCGAGACCATGCGCGTCGCGTATCGTCGGTGCGCCGATGATCTCGACAGGCAGGTCGAGGTCGCGGCAGAGCTGCCTCACCACACAAAGCTGCTGGTAGTCCTTCTCGCCGAAGACCGCACAGTCGGGCGTTGCCTGCAGGAGGAGCTTTGCCACCACGGTGGCGACGCCGTCGAAAAAGGTCGGCCGAAAGTCCGATTCGAGCCCGCCGGAGGGGCCGCCGACCGAGATTTTCGTGGCGAAGCCCGCGGGATACATCTCGCCAACCGTCGGTGTGAAGGCAAGGTCGGCCTTTGCCGCGCCCAACTGCTCGAGGTCGCGGGCGAGTTGGCGCGGGTACTTGTCGAGGTCTTCGCTCGGCGCGAACTGCGTCGGGTTGACGAAGATCGACACGACGCAGCGCTCGGCTTTTTGGAGCGCGATCCTGACCAGCGAGATGTGCCCGTCATGCAAAGCGCCCATGGTCGGCACCATGGCGACACGAAGGCCGTCGCGCCGCCAGTCCCGGATTTGCGCGCGAAGTGCGGCTACGCTGTCGACGACGACGGGTTGGCTCATGTGTCGTCCCTGCTGTTTGCCGCCGAAAAGACATGGCCGGGGCCGGGGAATGTCCGGCCCCGCACCTCGGCTGCATAGGTTTCCGCCGCATGCGAGATCACGCTGCGCAGGTCGGCGTATTCCTTGACGAATTTCGGCACGCGATCGACGGTCAGCCCGACCATGTCGTCGATGACCAGGATCTGGCCGTCGCATTCACCGCTGGCACCGATGCCGATGGTCGGAATGGCGAGGCGGCGGCTGATATCGGCGGCGACCCTCTCGACCGTGCCTTCGATGACCACCGAGAAAGCGCCGGCATTCTCGACGGCGAGCGCATCGCGAAGCAATGCCGCAACAGCCTCCTCGGTGCGGCCCTTGATCTTGTAGCCGCCGTCCTTCTCGACCGATTGCGGCTGCAGGCCGATATGTCCCATCACCGGAATGCCGGCGGCGACGATGGCCTCG
>NZ_RZPH01000472.1:2124-4456 GCF_004022825.1 Mesorhizobium sp. M7A.F.Ca.CA.004.04.2.1 | reverse complement strand
AATCAAGGCAGGTCCGGCAACCCTGTTTCCCGGTTTCAGCGCTTCGCGGCGGAAGATGGGTGAAGTGCGCCACTCTCCCTCGGTGAAGATTTCGCGGGTTTGCGAAGGGTTTACGGCAAGGTCTTCGGTTCGTGATTCAGTTTCGTCGCGCCCGGTACCGCCGGTGTCGGTGCCTTCGACGCCGACGGTCTCGACGATCATCGGCTTGTCGTCATAGACGAAACCGAACTGCGCCTTGTGGGCGACTTCAAAATCGCGCCTGGCCTGGAAAATCGAATCCGCCTCGAAATTCACCGGCAGTGTCGTGTCGGTGCCATCATAGCGAATGTGCAGCACCGGCTTCGTGGCGACGGTATCCTCGCCGATGCCTTGCGCCGCGAGTTCGGCCACAACGGCTTTTCTCAAAATGGCAATGAGGTTGCCGATCTCCGTTCTGGACTCTTCGGCAAGCGGTTTCAGCAGCGCTTGCTGGCGCGAGGCAAAGACCGAGGACAGGCCGATGCCATAGGCCGACAGCAGGCCAGAGAAGGGATGGATCAGCACCGCCTCCATGCCGAGCGCGTCGGCGACCAGGCAAGCGTGCTGGCCGCCGGCGCCACCGAAGCAGTTGAGGAGATACTCGGTGACGTCGTAGCCGCGCTGCACGGAGATCTTCTTGATGGCATTGGCCATGTTCTCCACGGCGATGGTGACGAACCCTTCGGCGACAGTCTCGGGCGACCGCCCATCGCCGATTTCGGCGGCGAGTGCCGCAAATTTTGCTCGCACCGTCTCGACGTCGAGCGGCTCGTCCTGGCCGGGTCCAAAAATCGCCGGGAAGAAATCGGGCTGCAGCTTGCCAAGCATGACGTTGGCGTCGGTGACGGCGAGCGGGCCGCCGCGCCGGTAGGCTGCCGGGCCGGGATTGGCGCCAGCCGAATCCGGTCCGGCCCGGAAGCGGCCGGCCTCGTAATGCAGGATCGAGCCGCCGCCGGCGGCGACGGTATGAATGCGCATCATCGGCGCGCGGATGCGCACGCCGGCGACCTCGGTGTCGAAGGCGCGTTCGTATTCGCCGTCATAGTGGGCGACATCGGTGGAGGTGCCGCCCATATCGAAGCCGATGACCTTGTCGAAGCCGGCGAGCCTGGCTGTCTCGACCATGCCGACGACGCCGCCGGCCGGTCCTGACAGCAGCGCATCCTTGCCCTGGAACATGTCGGCGGCGGTGAGACCGCCCGACGACATCATGAACATGAGGCGAGGGCTTTCCCTCCCTCTCGAGGGGAGGATGGCGGCAAAGGCGCCGGGTGGGGTCGGATCGACCGGGCTCGACGTCGTGGCGGTGCCTTCCGAGAGGACCCCCTCTGCCCGCTTTGCCGACTGCCCTTCGCTATGGCTTCGGGCGTTCGTCGCTGAAAAAGCCAAATCGCTGGCTTTTTCTCGGCCTTCGGCCCATCGCTCCTCACCCCCCTCGAGGGGGGAGAGGACGCCGAGCTCTTGGCCAACCCTTTGCACATAGCGGGACAGGATCGGCGACAGGTAGGCATCGACCACCGCGGTGTCGCCGCGGCCGACCAGCTTGATCAGCGGCGAGACCTCATGGCTGACGGAGACTTGGGCGAAACCAAGTTTGCGGCAGACTTTTGCCACCGCCTTCTCGTGGTCGGGGTATTTCCAGGCGTGCATGAAGACGATGGCGACCGCATCGATGCCATCGGCCCTGGCCTGTTCGATCGCCGGCCGGCAGGCGGCGATGTCGAGCAATTGTTCGACGCAGCCATCGGCGCGCACACGCTCGTTGATTTCGATGACCCGCTCGTAGAGCTGTTCGGGAAGGATGATCTCCTTGGCGAAGATGTCCGGACGCGCCTGATAGGCGATCTTCAGCGCATCACGAAAGCCCTTGGTGATGAGCAAAAGCACGCGGTCGCCCTTGCGCTCCAGCAGCGCATTGGTTGCAACCGTGGTGCCCATCTTGATGTCGCCGATCAGGCCGCTCGGGATCGTGTCGCCGGCCGACAAGCCAAGAAGGTCGCGAATGCCCTGGATGGCAGCATCGTTGTAGGCTTCGGGATTTTCGGAGAGAAGCTTGCGCGGGTGCAGCCCGCCTTCCGGATCTCGGCCGATGATATCGGTGAATGTGCCGCCGCGGTCGATCCAGAAATCCCATTTTGCGGTCATGACAGCCCCTGGCGCTTTTACGTTCAATCGGTGGTTCGGCACATGCTGTTAGTTCGCCACGGCCTGAGCGGCAATCGCAAATGAACCAGACGATGTTACATGTCGAAACGCAACGTTACGAAACTCATGGCCGTCTGACGCATTTGTCCTTCGACCGCTCACGGCAACG
>NZ_RZPH01000472.1:0-2114 GCF_004022825.1 Mesorhizobium sp. M7A.F.Ca.CA.004.04.2.1 | reverse complement strand
AGGAGAGACAAATGAAAAAGCTCATTCTCGCGTCCGTTTCCGCTCTGGCCTTGCTTGGCGTCGCCGCCTGCAGTGACAGCGGTACGGACAATACCACCACCCAGAGCACCAATCCGCCGGCCGCCGAGGAACCGATGAAGCCGGCTACTCCGGAAGCCACGCCGCCGGCCGCGACGCCTCCGGCAACGGATAATTCTACCACGAAGAGCATCACACCCGAGAAGCCTGCCGAGCCGGCTCCGGCAACACCAGCTCCTGCGCCCGCGCAGTAGTGAGCAAGCAGTACTTCGTGTGATGAATGAGAAAGGCCGGCTCGCGCTGGCCTTTTTCATATTGTCCGAGCGCCGTGGCGTTCGAGTCCGATCGATTTGTCGCGCAAAGCCTGCGGCACTGTCCCGGCTTGATAGGAGCGGGCGGTGGCTCTAAGAAGCAGGCCATGTCCATTTGGGATCGCCTCGGCGAATTCATCACCCGCGTTTCATCCTCAGCCTCGTCGGGTGTCGCCGACGTGGTCGAGGCCGTGCGCACGGTTTTCGCCGGCGATGCGGATTTGCGCCGGCGTGTCGCCTTTTCGGTGGCGATGATCGCGCTGTCGGCCAAGATGGCCAAGGCCGATGGTATCGTCACCCAGGACGAGGTGCGCGCCTTCCAGGAAATATTCGAAGTGCCGCCGAAGGAGACGCGCAATGTGGCGCGTCTGTTCGATCTCGCCCAGCGCGACGTGGCCGGTTTCGAGACCTATGCAGAGCGGATGGCGCAGATGTGCGGTTCCGGGCATTCCAATTGTGTGATGCTGGAAGACATACTCGACGGTCTGTTCCACATCGCCAAGGCCGACGGGCTGGTGCACGAGCGCGAAGGCCACTTCCTGCACCGCATCGCCGAGATTTTCCGCATCGACGAAGCGCATTACGAGACCATCATGGCGCGACATGTCAACCTGGGCGCCGGGGATCCTTATGTCGTGCTTGGCATCGAGCGCGGCAAGCCGTTCGAAGAGGTCAGGAAGCGCTATCGCAAGCTGGTTTCCGACAATCATCCGGACCGGCTGATCGCGCGCGGCCTGCCTCAGGAATTCATCAAGATCGCGACCACCAGGGTGGCGGCGATCAACGTTGCCTACGAGATGATCGAGCGGGGCCTGCGCCACGCATGAGCGGCTTTCTGCCCGACGAGCCACGTGCCGAAGTCAGGGTATCGCCGAATTTCGGCCCGCGGCGCGAGACGCCCAGGCCTGACATGATCGTGCTGCACTACACCGGTATGGCGACCGGCGCCGGGGCCGAGGCCTGGCTTTGCGACCCGGCCAGCGAGGTCTCGTCACATTATCTCGTCCACGAGAATGGCCATATCGTGCAGATGGTCAGGGAAAGCGACCGCGCTTGGCATGCCGGCAAGAGTTCGTGGTTCGGACGGGCCGACATCAATTCCTGTTCGGTCGGCATCGAGATCGTCAATCCAGGGCATTCGCTGGGCTATCCCGGTTTTCCCCGGCGGCAGATCGATGCGGTGATCGCGCTGTGCCGTGGGATCGCCGGTCGGCATTCGATCGCCGCCGAGCGGGTACTCGCGCATTCTGATGTTGCGCCGGGGCGCAAGATCGATCCCGGCGAGAAGTTTCCGTGGCGGACGCTGTTCGAGGCCGGTGTTGGCCATCTCGTGGCGGCCGCGCCCGTCAGGCGAGGCGCCACTCTGACAACCGGCGATACCGGCGGCGACGTCGAAGCGTTGCAGTCGATGCTGGCCCTCTACGGCTATGGCGTTGAAATATCGGGCATTTTCGACCGGCAGACGGAGGCGGTGGTCGAGGCCTTCCAGCGTCATTTCCGGCCGCGCAAGGTGGACGGCGTTGCCGACGGCTCGACGCTGCGGACGCTGCAAAGGCTGCTTGCTTCCATGAGGCGCTGACCCCCGGGAGAGCCTCTCCCAAGCAATTCTTTCCAATCCTTAAGTTACAAGCTGTCACTCAAAGTGACTTGCCTGGCCTTGTTTGACACCAATTCGGGCGTCAAACGGCTGACGTGTAGATGTCGGACCCCAAGCCCCCCGGGTTGTTCCGACGTTGGTTAGGCGTTGCTGCGTGAACATCTTCGCGCGGTTCAGACAGAACAGGA
>NZ_RZPH01000471.1:0-4469 GCF_004022825.1 Mesorhizobium sp. M7A.F.Ca.CA.004.04.2.1 | reverse complement strand
GTCCATGGCGCACGCTCACCGAAGATTTCACAGACCGGCCCGTCAGGGCGCTGAACGGAGGATAGACCATGCTTCAGAAAACCAGCCATTTCATGCGGCAGGCCAATCTCATCAACGGCGAGTGGGTGCAGGCCGACAGCGGCCAGACGGTCGACGTCAACAATCCGGCCACCGGTCTCAAGATCGGCACCGTGCCGAAGTCGGGCAAGGCCGAGACGCGCCGCGCCATCGAGGCCGCCGCCGTCGCCTTCAAGTCGTGGCGCAAGACCACCGCGCTCGAGCGCTCGAAGCTGCTGCGCAAGCTGCATGACGCGATGATGGACAATCAGGACGTGCTGGCCGAACTGCTGACCATCGAGCAGGGCAAGTCGCTGTTCGAATCGAAGGGCGAGATTGGCTCCGCCGCCGCCTATATCCTGTGGTTCGCCGAGGAAGGCCGCCGCACCTATGGCGATGTCGTGCCCTCACCATGGGCGGACCGCCGCATCCTGGTGACCAAGGAGCCGGTCGGCGTCATTGCCGCCATCACGCCATGGAATTTCCCGTCCTCGATGCTGGCTCGCAAACTCGGCCCGGCGCTCGCCGCCGGCTGCACCGCGGTGGTCAAGCCGGCGTCGCAGACGCCGTATTCGGGTCTCGCCTGGGGCGCGCTCGCCGAGGAAGTCGGCTTCCCCAAGGGCGTCGTCAACATCCTGACCGGTTCGGCCAGCGAGATCGGCGACGAGATCTGCGCCAATCCGCTGGTGTCGAAGATCACCTTCACCGGATCGACCGAAGTCGGCAAGCTTCTCATCCAGAAGTCGTCGGTCACCGTCAAGAAGGTATCGATGGAGCTCGGCGGCAACGCGCCGTTCATCGTTTTCGACGACGCCGACCTCGAGCGCGCGGTCGCCGGTGCGATCACCGCCAAGTACCGCAATTCCGGCCAGACCTGCGTTTGCACCAACCGCTTCCTGGTTCAGGCCGGTGTCTATGACAAGTTCGTCGAGAAGCTCGCTGCCGCCAGCAACGGGCTGAAGGTCGGCTCCGGCCTCGAGGACGGCGTGCAGCAGGGACCGCTGATTGACGAGAAGGCGGTCGAAAAGGTCGAGGAACTGATCGCCGACGCCACATCCAAGGGCGGCAAGATAGTCGCCGGCGGCAAGCGCCATGCGCTCGGCGGTTCGTTCTTCCAGCCGACGGTCATCGCCAACGCGACACCCAAGATGCGCTTCATGAAGGAAGAGATCTTCGGCCCGGTCGCACCGGTGTTCAAGTTCGAGACCGAAGAGGAAGCCGTCGCCCTCGCCAACGACACCGAATTCGGCCTCGCCTGCTACTTCTATACGGGCGATCTCGGCCGCGCCTTCCGTGTGATGGAAGGGCTGAAATACGGCATGGTCGGCGTCAATGAAGGCCTCATCACTACGCCGGAAGCGCCGTTCGGCGGCGTCAAGGAATCCGGCCTCGGCAAGGAAGGCGGACATCAGGGCATCGAGGATTACCTCGACACCAAATATGTCTGCATCGGCGGCCTCGGCCTCTGATAGGCTATCCCTGAGATGAGCAGGCCGATAGCCTGCCCATCTCTCGTGGGAAAACCAGCCGAAGTCTTCTGGATCAACTGGCATTTACGGGCATGGCGATGAAGGACGGCGAGGTTTTCGGCACGACGCAGGCTGGCGAGCAGGTGCGTCGCTTCACGATCAGGGGCGGCGGCATCACAGCCAACATCATCGGTCTGGGCGCGATCATCCAGGATCTGCGCCTGACCGGGCACGATGCTCCGCTGGTGCTCGGCTATGACAGCCTGGAAGGCTACGAGACGGATACGGCGTTCTTCGGTGCTGTCGTTGGCCGCTACGCCAACCGCATCCGTGACGGCCGCTTCACCATTGGCGGCAGCCGCTACCAGACCGAGCAAAACTTCCTCGACAAGCATACGCTGCATGGCGGCTCGCAAGGTTACTCCCACCGGCCGTGGACGGTTTCCTTGCATGGCAGGGATTTCGTCACGCTGACCCTGCACGATCCCGACGGCGCGATGGGTTTTCCCGGCGCGCTTGATGTCACCTGCACCTACCGGTTGAAGATCCCCGGCACGCTTAGCGTCGAGCTGACAGCCACCTGTGAGGAGCCGACGCTGTGCAATCTCACCCAGCATTCCTACTTCAACCTGGACGATGGCGGCGCCGGAGACATTCTCGACCACAGGATGATGTTGAATGCCGGCGCCTATCTGCCGGTCGATGGCGACATGATCCCGACCGGGGTGGTCAAGCCGGTTGACGGCACGCCGTTCGATTTCCGCCAGGCGCGGCCGTTGCGCATGGAGACCGAGGGCGAACAGCTGCCCTACGACCAGAATTTCTGCCTCGCTTCGACACGCGGGCCGCTCAAACAGGCGGCGTGGACGCAAGGCGCCAGTTCCGGTGTCGAGATGGAGGTCTGGACCACTGAGCCCGGCGTCCAGCTCTATACCGGTCAGTATGTGACGCCGCGCACCGGGCTGGAAGGGCGGAACTACAAGGCCTTTTGCGGTTTCTGCCTCGAGCCGCAGATTTGGCCGGATGCGCCGAACCGGCCCTATTTCCCGCAGGCGACGCTGTGGCCGGGCGCGATCTACCACCACGTCACGGAATACAGATTCCGGCTACCTTAGCCTTCGAACGCCGCCCGCAGCGTCTCGAACGGCGCCAGTGCGCCACGTACCTGCACTACGGCGGCGGCGACACGATGGGCATGGCGTGCGGCTTCCAGCGGTTCGTGACCGGCAAGTCGAGCCGCAAGATAGCCGCCGTTGAAGGAATCGCCGGCGCCCGTCGTATCAGCGGGAGCCGCGACATGGATCGCCGGCACGTCGCGCAGCGTTCCTCCCTTGGCGATCAGCGCCGGCGCTTCGCCATTCTTGACGACGACCTCGCCAACCAATTTCCCGATCCGCTTAGCGGTCACTTGCGGCGTCGCATCCTCAAACAGCATCTGCTCGTCGGGAAAGGTTGGTAATGCGATATCAGTGACGGCAAGGGCTTCGACGATCGCTGCCTGCGCCTCCTCGCGCTCACGCCAGAGCCGCGGCCGGTAGTTGGGGTCGAAGGCGATAAGGGAACCAGCCGAACGCGCCTTGGCGACGGCCGCCAGCAACGCAGCGCGCGCGGCTTCGTCCAGAATTGCCAAAGTGATTCCGGAAAAATAGACAAGTGCCTGGTTTTCCAGGTTTTTCGATAATGCGGCCGGGTCCGAGGCAAGCTGCCGCGCGGCGGCGTCGCCACGCCAATAAGTGAAGGAGCGTTCGGCTCCCGTCAGCGTGATGGCATAGAGGCCGGGCCGCGCGCCCGCTATGAGCGGGCTGGAGCCGATGCCAATGCCGTTTTCAGCGAAGAAATCGATCTGGCCTTGCGAGAACGGATCGTCGCCGAAGGCCGAGACATAGGTTGCCGGCCGCTCGGTGCTCAGCGCGTGCAGCGCCCACAGCGTGTTGAACGTGTCGCCGGCAAAGCCCATGCGCCAGTTCGGTCCCGTCTGGCCCGACAGTTCGAGCATGCATTCGCCGATCGAGGCGACGCCGTTTCCCGCCATCTACAATCCTCCAGTGATCCCGGTGCTGTAGCTTTTTGCCACCGGCAGCGCCATGCTTGGCAAGCAGGGTTTTTTCCGTCACAGCGTTTTCCCACAGGCTGGCGGGATGCGATCCGTCCGGCAGAGCGTTGTCTGCGGAAGAGGAACCGGTTTGGCATCGATATGGCGTTATCTTCTGGCGGGTCTTGGTCTGGCTGCCTTGCTGGTCGGCATTCTCGCGGTCGTCTTCCTGACGGCGCCGCGGTCGTCGCTGCCTGCCGGCCCGGATGTCTCGCGGACGAAGAACACCGCCAACGCGCTGTTCGTGGCCAGCTTCGCGCCGGAGCGGGGTGTCGTACGGCAGGGCGAACTGCAATCCTGGCTGCTGACCTTGAAGACAAAGGCAGGAGTTCCGGTGGAAGGTGCCGCGATCGCGATTTCGGGCGGCATGCCACTGCACAGTCACGGCCTGCCGACCAGCCCGCAGGCGACCGACTATCTCGGCGACGGGCGTTATCGAATCGAAGGAGTGAAATTCACCATGAGCGGCTGGTGGCAGTTGCATTTCGCCATCTCGGCCACCGCCGGCTCCGACACGGTGCTCTTCAACGTGGTGCTGTGAGCAGGACATGAGGCGGCTTTCGCGTTTTCTGGCGCTGATGCTGGCCGTTGTCCTTGCCGGTTGCACGAAGCCGGATTTTTCCGACGCCGAAAAGACGACCATCGCCTCGCTGGCGCTGTCGTCGCTGCCGGCGCTCAAGCCCGACACCACCAATCGTTTTGCCGACGTGCCGGCGGCTGCCGCACTCGGCTCGACGCTGTTCTTCGACCAGGGCATGAGCGGTGACGGGTCGATATCCTGTTCGACATGCCACAAGATCGACCGCCAGTTCCAGGACGACCTGCCGCGGGCGGTCGGGGTCGGCCGTACC